>JACREV010000054.1 GCA_016218095.1 Deltaproteobacteria bacterium
CGACGAGATGATACAGGTCCCTCTTATTATGAAGATGCCGGTGTCCCTCGGAGAGGAAGGCAAATCCGTAGAGGCGCAGGTCGAATTGATAGACGTTCTCCCCTCTGTCCTCGACGCCTTCGGCATCAGGGCCGAAGGCCTGGGCTTCCAGGGCGCAAGCTTTATGCCGGCCCTCAACGGCGCAGGCGCAAAGAAATACTCCTTTTCAAGGACCGTCGGGGAAAAACCGGTATACGCGGTAAGGGGAGAGGGCTTGAAATACATCTTCAACAGTGAAACCTTATCAGGAGAGCTTTACGACCTTTCAGCCGACAGGGACGAGAAAAAAAACATCGCGGACGAGCGCCCCGAGGCGGCCGAGGCGTTAAGGAAAGAGCTCTTCGCGTGGCTTGATTCCCAGGCCTGCCCCCCGGGCGTCAACGCCGATGTCAGTCTGGATGACGATATCAAGGAGAGGCTTAAGTCACTCGGGTACATGGAATGACTTTAAAGCCCGGGCCGGGACGCGTGAGTGACTATCATTTGAGGAGTTTCGAGTGAGTTCACCGATAGACGCAGATATAAGTTCGCACAGGCCGGTGATCGGCCGGTTCATCGTCGCGTACAAGAAGCTCGTCCGCCTTGTAATAGGGCCTTACCTGAGGCACGTCTTCGAGAACGAGCGCAAGCAAGACGAGGGGCGACTGCGTTCGCTCGAGGACAGGTTGTCCGCAAGGGACAGGGACATCCTCAAGAGGACCGAGGCGATACTGGCCGTTTTCGAGATGAAGAGCGAGACGGCGGCGGCCCACGAGGCCGCGCGCCTCGGGGACCTTGAGCGTCTCTTGCGGACGACCATGGACGATCTGAAGGACGTAAAGGAGAGTCTTTTGCGGTCGACCATGGACGAGGTGAAGGATATAAGGAACGAAGTGAAAGATATAAGAGAGCGTCTTTTGAAGGATGTCCATATGGACCTGAACCTCCAGAGGAACAGACTCGACCAGGTTTTGACCGAGATCCAGAACGCCGCGCGCGGCGGCGTCGTCTCGGAAGGGATAGCATCCGCGAGGGAGAGGGTTTTTGACGCAGATTACTACTTCTTCGAGAACAGGTTCAGGGGCTCAAGGGAGGAGATCAAGGCCAGGCAGTCGGTATACGCTCCGGTTTTCAAGGAGGTCTCCGGCAGGTTCCCCGGCGAGGACCCCGTCGTTATAGACCTCGGGTGCGGCAGGGGAGAGCTCCTTGAGGTGCTGAAGGACTCCGGCGTGCGCGCCGTCGGCGTCGACTCGAACGAGGCCATGGTCTACCGGTGCAGGGAGGCCGGGCTCGAAGCGGTGCAGGCGGACGCCTTCGAGTACCTCGATTCAATGGAGGACGAGAGCGTCGCAGGGATAGTCGCGTGCCAGGTGATAGAGCACATGGACGCCGAAAGCCTCTCCGGGCTCGTGAGGCTCTGCTTCAGAAAGCTCAGGAAAGGCGGCAAGGCCGTCTTCGAGACCATAAACCCGGAGTCTCTTTTCGCCATGAAGTGGTTTTACATGGACCTCACGCACAAGAAGCCGGTGCATCCGGCTTCCATCGCGTTCCTCATGGAAACGGCGGGTTTTCTCCCACCCGAGATAATGTACCTGTCTCCGGTGCCCGTTGAGACGGCGTTGAAGGAGACCGACGAGAACGCCGCGAAGCTCAATAGGGTCATCTTCGGCTTCCAGGACTATGCCTGCATCGCGGAGAAGAGGGGATGAGGGTCGCCGTCCTGGGTGTAGAGTCCCACCTGAATACAAAGGGCGGGGCCGAGAGGTTCCTGCTCGGGCTTAAGGACGCCGTCAACGCGTACACGCCCCACAAGGCCGACCTGGTGACCCTTCCCGTGGACGAGGGCTCGTGGGCCACGGTCCCGAAGGGCTATTATGAATTTCACAGGCTGGACCTTTCGGCCTATGACATGGTCATCTCCACCAAATGCCCGTCTTACATGGTCCAGCACGAGAACCACGTCTCGTTCCTCGTGCATACCATGAGGGTGTTTTATGATTTCTACAGGGACGTGAACTGGAAGGACTATCTGAAGGAGTCCCCCTTCAGCCCGTCGAACACCGTGTACAAGAGAAAGTTCATACACATGCTCGACACCTACGCCCTTTCCCCTAAAAGGACGAGGAAACGTTTCTCGATAGGCAAGACGGTGCAGTGGAGGCTCGAGAGGTGGAACGGCATATCGTCCAGGGTACTCTACCCCCCTCCGGTCTTAACCGGGCTCCACTCGGGCGAATACGGCTACATCCTCGCGGTCAGCAGGCTCCATGAGTGGAAGAGGATCGACCTTGCCATACGCGCGATGGCCCATGTGCCCCACGGCGTCAGGCTCAAGGTCGTAGGCAACGGAGAGGAGTCCTATGTGAGCTATCTCAAGGGGCTTGCGGACGGGGACCCAAGGATAGAGTTCCACGAGAACGCCGACGACGCCATGCTCGCCGAGCTGTACGCGAACGCCCTCGCCGTGGTCTTTACGCCCATAAGGGAAGACTACGGGTACGTGACCGTCGAGGCGATGCTCAGCAGGAAGCCCGTGATCACGTGCTCGGATTCAGGCGAGACCACGGAGTTCGTGAGGAACTTCCATACGGGCTTCGTTTCCAGCCCCGACCCCGCCGAGATAGCCCGCTACATAAACTACTTCGTCGAGGAGCCGCCGGAGGCCGAGAGGATGGGCTCCAACGGTTTTGACCTTGTAAAGGACATTACCTGGGAAAAGGCCTTGCAGGTGCTTTTGGGCCCTGAGCCGATGAGAGGACCGGGGGCTTGAGCATAAAACTCGTAGTAACCGACAACCAGATGCTCGACCCGCCGGTGGGGGGCGGGAGGGTCAGGATATACAACCTCTACAGGTTCCTGCCCGGGGGCATCGACGCCGCGTACGTAGGCGCCTATGACTGCAAAGGGCTTGTGGACCGCGAGCAGGTCCTCGACGGGAGGCTCAAGGAGACGATCGTCCAGCTCTCAGCGCTCCACTATTTTCTCGACAACACGCTGGGCTATCTCGCGGGCAGGAAGATCGTGAGGGACGTGACGATCCCTCTGCTCATGAGGTTCACTCCGAGGTTCCTGCGGGTCTTCGACTCGTACGCAACCGGGGCGGACGTGTTGGTGCTCTCGCACCCCTGGATGGAGCCTTACCTGAAGAGAAAGGACGGGCAGGTCCTCATCTATGATTCCCACAACTGCGAGTACAATATAAAGAGGACCATACTCGGCGACAGCGTTGTCGGAAGATGGCTCTGCGGGGTTGTCAGGCGTGTCGAGGAGGCGGCGTGCACGAAGAGCGACGCCGTCCTTGCGTGTTCGGAGGAGGACAAGGCTGAGTTCGTAAGGCACTACAAGGTCCCCCCCGAGAAGGTGCACATAATACCCAACGGGGTCCCGGCCGGCGAGATAGTCCCTGCCACCACTGAGGAGAAAAGGCTCGCAAAGAAGGCCCTCGGGCTTGATGGCGCCAAGACCGCGCTCTTTATCGGAAGCGGAGGGTGGATGCCGAATACCGAGGCCGCGGCGTTTATCATAGATACGCTCGCGAAAAAGGCCCCGGAGTGCACCTTTCTCATAATAGGGGGCGTCAGGGAATCCTACCTGTCGGGCAGGGGCGCGGGGGCAGGCTCCCTTCATCTGCCCGGCTCTGTCATCGAGGGGCTCAAGCCAGGTGTTTACATAGCTTCGGACTGTCACGAGCTGGAGAAGTGGGGCGAGGATTATTACGCGAGGTGGGCCAAGGACAGTCTCAGACTTTTGATAAAGGGGGCTGACCCCGGCAAATTCTCCATCGAGGTCTTGCCGAAGGTGAGGTCCATGACGGTCTCCGTAAACAACGGGCCCGCGGTAAAGACGAGACTTACCCCCGGCGCTAAAAATATCTGCGAGTTTGACTCGGGCAATGGCGGGCTTTTGGATATAATGATAAAGGCAAAGGCAGGGAGGGCCTCGAAAGAAGACCCGCGGATGATAAGCTTCGCCCTGAACGGGGTGTCCTTCTCCGCCGGCGGCGCGCGGAGGGAGGTCAGGGTCGACCGGATCAATGGTCTTGCGGAGCCGGTCCCTGGAAACGTCCGCCTCTTCGGGGTGGTTGACGAGGACACCAGGAAGATGATCTACAAGGCCTCCGACATGGCGCTTAACCCGATGAGCAAGGGCTCCGGCACGAACATCAAGATGCTGGATTACATGGCGGCGGGGCTTCCTGTAATCTCCACCCGGCTCGGCACAAGGGGCATCGATGTAATAGACGGAAAAGAGGCGCTCGTATGCCCGCTTGAGGATTTCGAGGGCTCCGTAAAAAGGCTCATGAACGACGGGGACCTCGCAAGGGCTCTCGGCGAGAACGCCAGGAAGGTCGCGCTGGAGAGGTTCGACTGGAAGGTCATTTCAAAAAAGCTCGCGGATGTAATAACAGAGGTAATGGCGGGGAAGGGGCTTAAGGCCGTATGAGGATAATCAGGAACAGGCCGTTTACCGCCCTGTTGGCCGATGCCGCGGTAGCGGCTACGCTGTGGTTCCTGGCCAGGGTGCTTTATTCAAAGTCCGGGAGACCTGGTAAAGAGGGGTAGGTATGGAGAGCGGGGTTTACTTCTCGGTAGTCGTGCCGACTTACGAGAGGCATGAGAGCCTGATGAAGCTCCTCGGGACGCTTCGCGCCCAGGAGTTCAAGGGGTTCGAGGTCGTCATTGTGGACCAGAGCGCAAAAAGCGAAGACGAAGAGAGGCTTCGCGGCACCGGTCTGAATATAAAGTACTTCCATGTCTCTGAAAAGGGGGCCGGCCCGGCGCGCAACTTCGGGGTCGGCAAGGCCGAGGGCTCTGTCATCGCCTTTACGGACGACGACTGCATCCCTGACAGGGACTGGCTCCTGAACGCGAAAAGGTATTTCGATTCGTCAGCGGAGACCGTCGGGCTCGAGGGCCTGATATATTCCGACATGCCTGATGCCGATCCGTCAAAATACCGCGTGGTCATGAACGTGAATTTCGAGGGCATCGGCTTCATGACCGCCAATATGTTTTACAGAAAAGAGACCGTCGAGAGGGCCGGGCTCTTTGACACGCTCTTCGACACGCCTTTCAGGGAAGATACCGACCTTGGGTGGAGGGTGCTCGAGTACGGCAGCATCCCTTATGCGAAGGATGTTCGAGTGCTTCACCCTGTCCACCCGGTTACATCTTCCGAATGCCGCGAGTCGAAGTTCGAGAGGAACAAGTTCTTCGTAAAGGACGCGATCCTCTATGGCAAGCACCCTGGCAGGTATCTGGAGCTTTTCAGCGCGGAGGGACACTTCATCTCCGCCGAGGGCTTCTGGCACTACATCCAGCAGGGCGCGTTCAAATACAAGACCGAAATCACGCTTAAGAACCTCTTTGACCTCTACACCCAAAGGCTTATTTCGGGGTTTAAGGCCGTCTCCGATGATTGACCGGAAGAGGATAGCGTACTTTGCCGTAAATCCGGCCGTCTCAGGCGCGGACAGGCCTGTCCTGGAAGCGGTGCGCGCCGTGGCTGAAGTAGACCTTTTTTACGACTCCTTCACCTTGAAAGAGTACTTCAAGGATGAGCTCAAGGCGCGCGCGCACGAAGAGTATCATGCGGCGAACTCACTTGAGCGCTATGGCCTCCGCTTCTATCACATGGGCGACAGCATATACTTCAGGGACCACTACGAGATGCTGATCTCAGAGCCCGGCGTGGTCATACTCCATGACTGGGTGCTCCACCGCTTCCACCTGGCCTATGCCGCAGTGAAAAACGACCTCGAATGGTATGTGAAAGAGGCCGCCTATTCCCACAAAGAGGCCGGCGAGAGGCTTGCAAGGGCCGTGATCGCCGGGCTTGGAAGCGAATTCGCCCTCAATCTTATCGAGATGAACAGGCGCGTTATTGAGGGGAGTCTTGGCGTCATAGCCCCCAATGGATATGTCGAGAGGCAGGTCCAGGCGCGCTTCCCGGACAAACCCGTCATCTGCATCGAAGACCGGGGCGGCGGTCTTGACAGCGGGCCTCCGGTTAAGAGGGACAGGCTTGTTATAAGCTGCATGGCCGATGTCTTATGCAACACGGAAGATATAGAGCTTGTAGTCAGGGTCTTTAAAAGGCTTCACGATGAACATGGAGACGCCTCGTTCATCATCTTCGGGAGCTACCCGGAGGGGAGGATAAGATCGATTTTGAGGAAGTGCGGCGCAGAGGGCTCCGTCAGCTGGATGGGCGCGTCGACCAGAGAAAAGGTCTTAGATCACATCTCCGGCTCGGATATCCTCGTTCACCTGCGTTATCCGACCGGCGGGGCGGTTGAGGATGTATTGGCCGAGGCGTTGTCGTCAGGCACTCCGGCGGTAGTCTATGATTACAGGCAGTACGCGCTTCTCCCGGACAAATGCGTTTTCAAGATAGGGCTGCGAAGCGAGGAAGGGCTTTACACCGCCCTCTCCCGCGGGCTTAAGGACAGGACGGTAATAGACGAGATGGGTTCGTTTGCAAGGGAATATTCAAGTGAAGGGCGGGCGTCTTCGGCAAAAGATACCGGGCTGGCCGGTTTTGTCGAAAGGGTCGTTGGGTCAAATGCGTCCATAAGGGTTTAGGGGGTCGGATGGCAAGGCATCAAAAAGGCGCGGGGACAGGCCCTCGGAGCGGGGCCGGGGCCGCCTCAAACGACAATGGGGCAAGGTATTTCATAATAATTGCCCTGCTGGTCCTTGGGGTATTCGCGTTCTTTCCGCTCCTCGGCGCCGGCCTGACTACAAACGACGACATGATCCTCCAACTCAATGCAGGGAAGGACCTTCTGACGAGAGCCCTGCCCTGGGCGAAGCTAAACGGCAGGTTCCACGTCTTTTTTCAGCAGATACTGATAAAGGTCCCGTATCTCTTCGAGAGTTTTGCATACTACAAGACGGCGTCCCTCGCGCCGATTGCGCTTAACGTCGCTCTCCTCGGCATAGTGGTAAGGCAGTTCACAAGGTCTTATTACCTCTCGGCGCTTACCGCGGCGGTATTCCTGTCGTTTCTATCGAACATGTGGGAGCACTATCTCCTCACATCGTTTCCGTTCCTCTACACCACAGGGATAAACTTCCTCCTCCTCTCGTTAGTCTTCTTTCACAAGAACATTGAAAAACAGAGCCGCGTTTATACGGTCCTGAGCTCGGTCTTTTTTTTCCTCGCGCTGTTGACATATGAGCTGTTCCTGACCTACCTCGTCCTGTTCCTGTTCCTCTCGGTCGTTTATGAGGGCAGGGGCCCCGGGCAGGGGCGGGCATACGGCATCCTTCGAAGGATGCTCCCGTACCTCTATCCCGTAGCGCTCTATCTCGCCGCATACTTTGCGTTCAGGTATTTTTTCCCTTCGACTTACATGGGTAGCAAGATGGGGGCGTTTACCATCCCCAGGTTCCTGAGGGTCATATACCAGTTCAGCGTAAGCTCCCTTCCAACATACGTCTACTATCACTACCAGCCGTATCTATCCGCCTATTCCGGCGCATTTGACGGCCACCGCTACAGCCTCATCCATATCATAAGGAATGCGAGGGCCGAATGGGCGGCGAAGTTCATCGTCCTGGCCTCTCTGGTCTTCTTTATCCTGCGCGCAAGGCCGCCTTTTTCAGGGCTCAGGTCATTCCTTGCGCTCGGCGCCGTATCCGCGGCCCTGTTCCTCATGCCGCCTTTGCTCCCTGCGATGACCGAAACGTATATGAGTTACGTTGAGAAGGGGCTTCTCGCCCATACGGTCACGTATTTTTCATACTTCGGGGCGGTGCTTTTCTTCGCCTCGTCAGTAATTTACCTTAACCAGCTTTTATCCAAAAACCGCGTTATATCTTTTTTTTACATGCTGACAGTGGCTTTAGGGGCCGGGACGATCGGCATGGTGACCGATTATTCGAACTCCGCTGTATCCCTCAGCCAGTCCCAGTCAGCTCTTAAATGGCGCACATTCGATTATTTCCTTGCCTCAGAGGAGTTCAAGGCGGTGCCTGACGGGAGCGTCATCTACGCGCCTTCGCTTTGGCAGCAGATCGGTTTCGCAGCGGTCTACGATGCCTATTGGACCGATTATATCAGTCTAAGGACAGGCAGGAATGTAATTGTCACGGACAGGAAAGAGGACATGGAGGCCGCTTCAAGCGCCGGGAGACCCATGTACTTTCTGAAGTACTCTCAGGAGAAGAAAGACCCTAACCAGTTCATGGTATTTTCGCCCATTACAGGGCTTTCCCGTGACGGAGCCGCGTATTCCGAGAACGCCTTTTTATATACGTACTCCAAATACAAGAGGTTTTTGCTTTTCTTCATGCTCGACACGGAAAGGGCAGGATTTACGAAGGTATCCATCGACAATAATCTCAACGTCACGGCTAACGGTTTTTTTGCCGGGGTTGTGGACAAGACCGGCAATAAGGAGCCGTTTTTGAAAACCGTCATCTCAGGAGAGCGGATAAACCTTGACAGCGTCTCATTGTCGAATTATACGGACTTTACAGGCACGGACACGGCCTTCAAACTGGTATGGGGAGAGGGTTGCAATGAACTGGAAGGCGACTCGACCCACAACTGGAGGTGGTCCGCCCCGAGTTGCGTGCTCACCTTCCATAACGACACGGGGGGTGTGATGAGCGCAACCGTTGAGATGAAATTCGCTACGGGTTACAAGGAGTTTTCAAATATGAGGATAGATTCCTCTTTATTTTCAGACAATCTCAAGGTAAACTCGGAAGGCGTTGAATATAAAAGGGTTGTAAAGGTGCCTCCAGGCCGGTATGCGATCAGATTCTCATCTGACGCCCCGCGGGTGAAAGCCCCATTGGATCCGAGGGTCCTGGTTTTCAAGTTCATAAATTTCAAGGCCATCTGACCCGGACGATCAGCCGGGGCCTTTGACGGCCGCCCCTGCGCGGGATGACCAGGATAAGGGGCTTAACATGCGCGATACGGATTTTGCCTGGCAACTATGAGATCGATATCAATCGTCATACCGACGTTCAACGAGGAAGAGTCCGTAGACGAGCTTTATTCAAGGCTTGCCGCCGTGACCGCCGGCCTCAAGGATTATCTTTTCGAGTTCATCTTCGTGGATGACGGGAGCGCTGACGGCACCGTCAGGAAGGTGAAATCCATCAACCAGAGGGACGGCCGGGTGAAGCTCCTGTCATTTTCAAGGAACTTCGGGCACCAATCGGCGCTCATCGCCGGCCTCGACCACGCCTCGGGGGACGCGGTCATAGTCATGGACGCGGACCTGCAGCACCCGCCGGAACTGATACCCGAGCTTATAAGGGAATGGAGGGCCGGGTATGAGGTCGTCAACACCATACGCAGGGAGACGGTGGACGCGGGCTGGTTCAAGAAGGCCTCCTCGGCATTTTTCTACATGCTCATCAACAAGCTCAGCCAGGTGAAGATCCTGCCCAACTCGGCGGACTTCAGGCTCATGGACATGAAGGCGGTAAGGTCCCTGTGTTCCATAAGGGAGCAGTCGAGGTTCATCCGCGGGTTGGTGGTCTGGATCGGATACAGACAGACCGCCGTGCCTTACGTCGCCGTCCAGCGTTTCGCCGGAAAATCCAAGTACTCGTTAAGAAAAATGGTGGCTTTCGCCTTTGACGGCATCAGCTCCTTCTCGGCGTTCCCGCTGAGGGTGGCGACGTATTTCGGCCTTCTCGTCTCCTTCTTGAGCTTCGTTTACGCCATCTTCGCGGTATACGTAAAGCTTTTTACCGATAAGGCGATCGCCGGATGGACCTCGGTCCTCGTGGTCTCGCTCTTTCTTGGAGGCGTTCAGCTCCTGACCATCGGGTGCATGGGCGAGTACATAAACAGGATATATACCGAGGTAAAGCGGCGCCCCCTGTACATAGTCAGGGAGACCGCCGGGATAGAGAAGGCCTCGGACAGGCAGGGGTTGGATTGAAGATGACGCGCATATCAAAAGACGAAAAAATGTACTTCTACGACAGGTTCGCCGAGAGCTTCGACAAGAAGATGAACATGTACGATACCAACCGGCGGCTTGAGATAATCTTCGACGAGATACTCACGGAGGACATCAGGGGCAAGGAACTGCTTGACGCTGGCAGCGGCACGGGCTGGTTCAGCAAAAGGGCCGTTGAAAGGGGCGCGCGCGTCACATCCCTTGACGTGGGAGAGAACATACTCGCCCAGGTGGCCAGGAAATGCAACACCAGGCGGGTCGTCGGGAGCGTCTGCGAAATGGAGTTCAGGGACAGTTCGTTCGACTTTGTCGTCTCCACGGAGGTAATCGAGCACACGCCGGACCCCAGGAAGGCGGTCCGCGAGATGCACAGGGTGCTGAAAAAGGACGGGGTGCTCGTCCTCACGGTCCCTAACAAGGTCTGGCACTTCTCTATTTCGCTGGCCAACTTCCTCCGCCTGCGCCCGTACGAAGGATACGAGAACTGGGTCGGATGGTCCGAGCTCAGGAAGTGGCTTGAGGAGTCAGGGTTCGAGATACTCGAGTACAGGGGGTTCCATATCGTGCCGTTCGTTCTTCCGTTTACATACGGTGCGCTCAGGCGGATCGACCGCTTCGGCGGAAGTCTCGGGTCCCTTATGCTCAATATCGCCGTAAAGGCGAGAAAAAGATAGGCCGGCCTATGAACGAGGCTCTCAGGGCGGCCGCGTGTCCGATATGCGGGTCAGAGTCCGTCTTCCTGTTCGACAAGGGGCGCTACAAGGTCGACAGGTGCGTCAATTGCGGCCTTGGCTTCATAGACCCCGTGCCAGGCGCCAGGGAAATGGAGAAGTTCTATAACTCGGGCAATTATTACAAGCGCGAAGACGCCGGATACTCGGATTACGTCTCCCTTGAAAAAGGCCATAAGAGGATATACGCGGGCTTCATAAGGTCGGCGGGCAAAAGCCTGGGCTTCGACATAAGGGGCAAGTCGGTGCTCGACGTGGGCTGCGCCCATGGTTTTTTTCTCGACACCGCCAAGGAGATGGGGGCTGAGGGGCTCTGGGGGACCGACATCACGATGGAGAGCGGCAGGCTCATCGAGTCAAAGGGGTACAGGTTCTCGTGCGGGTCGTTCGAGAGCCTGGACCTGCCTGAGGGAGCCTTTGACCTCGTTTTTCTCGGTGACGTCTTCGAGCACCTTTTCGACCCTTTCGAGGCTACGGCAAGGCTTTCCCGCATACTCAGGCCCGGCGGCGTCGTCATTCTCACGACGGTGAACTTCGCCAGTCCCTTCGTCAGGCTTGCCGGCAGGAAATGGAGGCTCATGGTGCCTCCGGAGCATATATATTACTGGACCGCGAAATCCCTCGGCATGCTTTTCGAAAGGCACGGCTTCAAGGGGTTCTGCAAAGGGTACTGGATGTACGTCGAGAAATCCTATCTGGCAGGCAGGTTCAGGGTCCAGTTCGGTTTCAGCCCATTTTTTTTCAAGCTGTATCCTTTTTCGGTCGTCCCTGTCAGGAGTTTTGACACCATGTTGTGTTTTTTCAGGAAGAAGGACTGACTTAGCCTGAGGCGGGCCTTGGAAGAGAAGCTGTCGGTAGACGAAATAATGGAGGCCGTAAGGAAGAACGTCCGGCGCAAGAAGGCGCAGGGCGTCTATTCCGATGACGATATCCGGGAGGTCGCCTGCGCCCGGTTACAGAGCGGGGCCGCGGAAGACACCGATGAGGTCGTGCGCCAGGTGAGGCTCCTGCGGAGGGACTATGACTTCACCTCCGCGGCCAGGATCACCTCGCACAGGCCTGTCTGGGGCGCTGTGATCGTGGCCGTCAAGAAGCTGGGCGTGTCTGCCGCGGGGCTCCTCGCGAAACCGATGCTTGAGAGGCAGGTGAGCTTCAACTTCCATCTCATCGACGCGATCGAGCTTCTGGCCGGCGAGGTGAAGGCGCTCAAGGCCGAGAACGCCAGGTTGAAAGAGCTCGTCTCGGGCGGCGTTGCCGCCGATAAGGGCGCGGCCAACGGCGCCGGCGAAAACAGCGGCCAAGGCCGCCGGTAAGGAATCCCCTCCCGCTCGCTCACTCCTTTCAAGGACACTGAATCCGAGTCTGCCGGGCCGGGCTTTTTTTTTGCCATGACCCTGATTTTTGCGGCCCGAGGGCCGCGGGAGAGTTCCGTGAGACTGGCTTTTGTAATACCATGGTACGGCCCTGGCATACCGGGAGGGGCCGAGAGCGAATGCAGGAAGACCGCCTTGCAGCTCAAAGCCCGCGGCTTTGACGTGGAGATACTGACTACCTGCGTAAGGGATTTCCAGAGCGACTGGGAAGTCAACCATTACGCGGAAGGCGCCGAGACGGTAGAGGGGCTGACGGTAAGGAGGTTCAGGGCGAGGAAGCGGGACAAAGCAAGCTTTGACGCGATCAATGGAAGGCTCATGCGCACCGGCATGGAGAGACTGAGGGCCTTGCGCACGGTCAGCCACAGCGCCTCCCCGCTGTCACCGGACGAGGAGGAGACGTACATAAGGGAGTCGGTCAACAGCCCGGGGCTCAACGGCCATATAGGAGCCAACGCCTCCTCCTGCGATCTGTTCATCTTTATACCCTACATGTTCGGAACGACCTATTACGGCTCGCTGGCCGCCGGTGAAAAGGCCGTCCTTATCCCGTGCCTGCACGACGAAAGCTACGCGTACATGTCCATATACGGCGGGATGTTCCGGCGCGCGAGGGGGGTAGTATACCATTCGGCCTCCGAGATGACGCTCGCCGAAAGGCTTTACGGATGCAAGGACAACGGCGTCCTTCTGGGCGAGGGGGTAGACACCGCTTTTGAATCGGACGGGCAAAGGTTTATGGAAAGGCACCGGATACGGGGGCCGTTCATCCTCTATGCCGGCAGAAAGGACGAGTCCAAGAACACTCATTTGCTGATCGAGTACTTCTGCCGATTCAGGGGAGACAATCCCGAGAGCCCTCTCAAGCTCGTCCTTATGGGCCCCGGACCCGTCGAAATACCCGGAAAACACAAAAAAGACATAATAGACCTCGGGTTTCTTCCGGCAGAGGACAAGTTCGACGCGTACGGGGCGGCGATGTGCCTGTGCCAGCCCTCCTTGAACGAGAGTTTTTCCCTCGTGATGATGGAGGCGTGGGCCGCCGGGACCCCGGCCCTCGTGCACGCCGGATGCGACGTCACCAGGGGCTTCTGCGTCGAGAGCGGGGGAGGCCTCTATTTTTCCGATTACCCGGAGTTCGCCGAATGCCTGCTCTATCTCTTCGAAAACGAAGGGGCGAGAAAGGCGCTCGGGGAGCGCGGTTCGGATTTTGTAAAAGGCAGGTATTCATGGGACTCGATAACGGAAAAGCTTGCCGCTGTCTTAAGAGGCTGGAATGAAGGGGATAGAGGTACATCAGCTCCTTTCTAATTTCGATTACGGCGACGCCATCAGCAACGAGGCCCTGGAGCTCCGGGAGGTGCTTCGTTCAAGGGGCTACGCCTCGAATATCTACGCGAAGTACATCCATCCGAAGGTCGCCTCCGATTGCCTGAACTATGGCAAGCACAGGAAGAGAAGCAACGCGGAGAACATAGCCGTTTTCCACCACTCGATAGCCTCCGAGGTCTCGGAGTATTTCAGGGCGATCCCCGATAAAAAAATAATGATCTATCACAACATAACCCCGAGCCGTTTTTTCGAGCCCTTTGACAGCGGCCTCGCGTATCTGCTTAAAAGGGGGAGGGACGAACTCAAGGGGTTTTCGTCTGTCCCCGCGCTCGCGCTAGGGGATTCGACGTACAACGCCGAGGAGCTTAAGACCCTCGGATACCGTAACGTCGCCGTGCTCCCTCTCATCATAAACACCGGATATCTCGACGAGGAGCCTGATGAGGCCGTCATGCGCAAATACGGGGACGGCGGCTTTACGAACGTCATATTCGTCGGCAGGGTCGCCCCGAACAAGAAGTTCGAGGACATTATAAAGGCCTTCAGTTTCTACCAGCGGTTCATAAACCAGTCGTCAAGGCTCTTCCTCGTCGGCTCCCACAAGGAGACTGAGAGATATTACACGGCCCTCTTCGGCCTTGTCGAAAGACTCGGCGCGAAAAACGTCGTCTTTACCGGCCATGTCACAAGGAGGGAGCTTACGGCATACTACAGGCTCGCCCACCTGTTCCTTTGCATGAGCGAGCACGAAGGCTTCTGCGCGCCCTTGATAGAGGCCATGCACTTCAGGATCCCCGTGCTCGCCTACTGCTCCAGCGCCGTGCCCGAGACCATGGGGTACGCGGGCGTGCTCTTCCATGAGAAGAGGTACGAGGAGGTGGCAGAGCTTATGGACGCGGTCTTGAAGGACCCGGCGCTCAAAAACCGCATAATCGAGGCTCAGACGCGGAGGGTGGGCGACTTCGACCGCGCGAAGGCAGGCGAGCGGTTCATCGAGTACGTCGAGGCCGTATCAAAGACAGGCGCAGCGGGGAGCGGATGCGCAAGGTAGCCTTTGTAGTCCAGAGATACGGGCTTGAGGTCAACGGGGGGGCGGAGGTCCTTTGCAGGTCGACGGCCGAGCACATGTCCAGATACTGGGACGTTGAAGTCCTCACCACGTGCGCCCTCGATTACCTCACCTGGCGAAACGAGTACAGGGCCGGAGTCGAGAAGATAAACGGCGTAACGGTGCGGCGGTTCCCTGTAAAGAGGCCGAGGAACTGGAACTACTTCAGGGTCCTCTCCAGGCTCTATTCGAAGGTCCCCTCAAATGCGCTCGGACACGAGTGGATGCGGGCTCAGGGGCCCTATTCGCCCGGGCTCTTTGATTTCATAAAGAGGGAGCGCGCGGGCTACGACCTCTTCATCTTCTCGACCTATCTCTACTGCACCACCTTTTTCGGCCTTCCGCTCGTAAAGGAAAAGTCCGCGCTCGTGCCGAACGCCGAGGACTCCCCGCCGCTCCGGTACGGTATATTCAAGGAGATCTTCAGCATGCCGAAGGCTTTCATCTACAATACCCCGGAGGAGAAGGCCCTTCTCTCAGACCTTTACGGGACGGACCGGACGCCCGGAGAGGTCGTCGGCGTAGGGGTGGACCTGCCGAAGGAGTTGAACGGCGAGAGGTTCAGGCGAAAGTTTAAGGTTGAGGGCGACTTCGTGCTTTACATCGGGCGCATCACCGTGGACAAGGGGTGCGGCGAGATGTTCGACTATTTTGCCCGGTACAAGGCCGAGCGGCCCGGACCGCTCAAGCTCATACTCCTCGGCAAGGCGGTCATGGGGGTCCCGAAGCACCCTGACATAGTGGAGCTAGGGTTCGTCTCCGAGGAGGAGAAGTTCGACGCTCTCGACGCGGCGCTCTTTCTCCTCATGCCTTCCCCGTATGAAAGCCTCTCGATAGTGCTACTTGAGGCGTGGCTTGCGGTCCGGCCCGTGCTGGTGAACGAAAAATGCGCCGTAATGAAGGGCCAATGCGAGAGGAGCGGCGGCGGGCTTTGGTATGGCGATTTTTCCGGATTCAGGGAACAGATGGACCGTCTGGTCAAGGACGGGGAGGCCCGGGCGAGATCGGCGGGGTCTGGAAAAGCTTATGTCGTCAAAAATTACTCATGGGAAGTCATCGAGCGCAAATACCTGAGATTGGCCGACTCGATGGTCGAGGAATAATGGGCGTCGATTTAAGGCATTTTTTTCAAAATAAAAATTGCATCGAGAGGCAGGCCGCGAAGAGCTTCAAGGGCGAATTTGTCACATGGTTTCTGCTTTTGATATTTTTTGCCGCCTATATCGCCTGGCTCAGAAAAACACCTGCAACGGCGAAGTTCTTCTGGTGGTTCCTCGCGGCATGGCTCTTGAAGATGACGGTAAGCAGGGCAGGCTGGAAAATAAAGGTCCCTGACGCCGTATTCAGCCTTCGTTCAGCGGTACTTATCTCCCTGGCCGTTTTCCTGTATTCTTACTTCACCCATCGCTTCCTCCCTGGAAAAATTTTTGAAAAAGGCTGGTTTGGCTGGTGGGACCAGAGCCGGTATTTACTCATGGCGCAGGACTTCGCGGGCCTTGAGCTCGTCACGGAACATTATCTCTACGGCATAGGATACCCCGCATTAGGCGCGTTTTTTTACAAGCTGTATCCAACGAACCCGTTCTTCCCTTCAAACGTCATCCTGTATGTCCTGGTGGCGGCCCTTACGTACAAGACGGCAAGGGTCTGGCTCGATGAGAAGCTTTCGTTACTTGTGATAATCCTTCTTGTCCTGGGTACACAGTTTACTGAGTTTTTTGTCGTGCCGTGGAATAACGCCGTAAGCGCCGTGGGGCTGGCATTTCTCCTGTATCTTGCATTTGCCAAACAGGAGATCGGCATTGCGCACTCTGTCATTGTCGGTATTGTGCTCGGCTGGGTATTTTCGGCGAGGTACGTTGACGTGTTATTCCTCCTGCCCATATCCGCCTATATACTTCTACGCGGGGGCGTGCGGAGGAACGCCGTAATGATTCTGGTCAGCGCCGTTGTCGCGTTAATAATCCTTGCCGCAGTTCTCTACACTCATTCATACGCGTTCGGGTCTGTTTTCAAGACACCTTATACTCTGCACGTCCAGGCAGGCGGGCACGACGACCAGAGCCTTGCGGCGTACCGATTGACACGGGTCCCCGACCATTTATATTCCATATTCTTCAATCCGTATCAATTCCACGGCTTGAGGTTTGGAAGGCTCAATACGCCTCTTTTAGGGTACTCCTTTTTCTTTCTGTTCTCATTTTCAGGGTTTTTACACTCCCTGTCCGGCAGGCTCAGAACGCCTGTCTTGATAGCGTTTGGAAGCATGCTCGCTTCAGCCGTCTTTTACGGGAGCTTCACCGGCACCAGGGCGTCGGATCTCAAGTACAATTGCCTCCGCTATTTCCTGATGTGGTATCCTGTCATGGCTACGATGTCGGTGCTGGCGATATCAAAATTTACCGCATTTACCACGATTTCAACAGAGGAGAAAAGGCGTCTCGTATCGGGGACCGGCTTTATAATGCTCCTCATAGCCGCTTCGTTTTTGGTCCTGTCCCTGTCGTACCGGCAATCGGAGAAATATAGAATACCTTCCAGCCGCATCAAGGTCCGATCAAATTACAATAACGCGATGACCGGCAACGCAACGGACGGCGATATCGCGACTCGATGGGATTCGGCTGAGCCGCAGAAGCCCGGCATGTTTTTGCATGTCGAGCTGGATTCAATTGAAAGGCTGGACAGGATAAGGCTCCTCTTGAGAGAGAATACCGACGATTACCCGAGGGGGCTTAAGGTGGAGGGTTCGAAGGACGGCAAGGAATGGAGAGACTTAGCTGAGATCCGTGTCGAAGGGCTTCCGTTGCTCACCGATGACGCCGTGGAACTGGAGTTGAAGTCCGCCGAAGCAAGGTATTTGAGGCTGACTCAGACCGGCGAGAGCGAGAGCAGACCATGGTCCGTACATGAATTGTTGGTGTATCGGAGCGATAGCTAACGTTTATACGGATGGGGAGAATCCTTGAAATCGGGCCTGATTTTTGGGATTATCCAATGGGGCATGTCTACAGATGGGCGGATATGGATGACAGTCAGGCCAGAGCTGTATACGGCCGCCCCATTCAGCTCGTTTGTCTTAGACGAAGAAAACAGCATTGGCTATTCAGTTCGACGGATTCGCTTCGGGGCGATACGCGAAGATCGTCCAGGCAGGCAACTGCATGGATGAACCCTGGTCTATCAGAGAGCCCCGTTTTTTTTCGTTAATAGCTTGAAAAAGACCGGGTGTTTCTGTAAACTGGCTTGATAATTCACCTTAAAAGTCGTCAAAGGATTGAAGAAATTGCCCCAAAAGATATTCGCCAATATTTTGAATGTATTACTGTTAATGCTCGGGGCGATGGCCCTGTGGGCTCTCGTTTTTGGCGGTTTTACTTTGAGGGTCTCAGGGCTTGATATAGCAGTTAACGGTTTTCAGAGACTCCTACTGCTAATAGCCGTTCTGTTCGTTATAAAACTTCTGATATCCGGCGGCAGAGAGAGACTTTTTCAGGCCGGAGATAAAATCTCCATATTTTTTAGCTCTGAAAAAAATGTCTTGTTAGTCATTGCCGTGTTTATGATTGTGTTCGTCTGGGTAAAGATATCACAGTACCTGTCCTTCAACATCCATGCCCTGGACTTCTCAGACTTCGATTACGCTATCTCGAACACGCTAAAGGGGGATTTCATGGCGACCCCCTTTTGGGAGCAGAATTACTTCGGAGTGCACTTCGTACCCATACTCTTTTTTATAGTACCTTTCTATGCCCTCCACGACGGGCCCTATGTGTTACTTATTATGCAGGCCGCAATAGTGGCTATAGGCGCATATCCTTTTTACAGGCTGTGCAGGCATTATTTCAAGGAGCCCTTTGTGGCAGGGCTTCTTATGATAGCTTACCTTAATTATTCGTACCTCATACGCGGGCTGATATACGATTTCCACTGGGAGATGATAATCCCTGCGCTGTTTTTTTTCATTTTCTATTATTTTGAAAAAAAAGATTACCTCAAATATTTTATTTTTTTGATTTTGGCGCTGATGGCCAAGGAGGATGTCCCGCTATATACCTTTTTCATAGGCCTCTACCTCCTGGCCGTAAGAAAAGAGTGGAAGCCCGGCATCGCCACCATGGTCTTGTCTATGGTCTGGTTCGTGGTTGCAATAAGCATTATCAAGCAGATCAATCACGGCGACCTCGGATACGCCGGGCGATGGCAGGCCTATGGGGCGAACTTTGTTGAGATAGGGTTTTATTTCGTCTCGCACCCTGCGGAACTCATGCGGATACTGTTTAAGCCTGATATATGGCTGAAGTTATTGCATCCGTTGGCTTTCCTGCCTTTGCTCAGCCCGGCGGTGTTCCTTCTTGCGTTGCCGTCCTTTTTTATAAATGTTTCAAGCAGCCTCGGAGGGCAAGCCACTTTGAGCTATTATTACTCCGCTCCGATAATCCCGTTCCTTTTCATTGCCGCGGCCCTTGGGATAAAAAGACTTTATGCCTGGTCCAATGGCTCTAATAAGGTACTATGGGCCGCCTCAATGCTTTTGTTGCTTTTAAGTCTGAACAACTCTAACCTGAAAACACAGAAAATCACCGACCACCACGTTATCGGCTACGATGCCGTGTCGGTCGTACCGGCGACGGCCTCTGTAATAGCGCAGGTAGATATCATGCCGCACCTCCCCAAGCGCAAGGAAATACACATGCTGAAGTCTGATTCACCCAGGATTGATGCAGAGTATATTTTATTTGATAAAACCGGCAACCTTTGGCCTCTCAAGCCCTCTGAATACGAGGAGGTCTTTAAGTTTTATGCTAACAGCACTGCACACTCGGTTTTATTCGAAAAAGACGGATATTATATCTTCAGGAAGGCTGGTATATAAATTCGTCAGGCTCTTATGAAAAAACTCTCAGTCATAATCCCGGTCTATAACGAAAAGGAGACGATAAGGGATATACTCGATCGCGTAAAGGCCGTCGATATCGAAAAAGAGATAATCCTCGTAGACGACTTTTCCACGGACGGGAGCAGGGAAATATTACAAGGGCTCGCTGAAAAGGGGGAGAAGGTATTTTTCCATGAAAGGAACATGGGCAAGGGGGCGGCCTTAAGGACGGGCTTTGCGCACGTGACCGGCGACTACTGCATAGTACAGGACGCCGACCTCGAGTACGACCCCGAGGACTATCACAGGCTCATCGCGCCTGTCCTCAAGGGAAAGGCCGTGGTGGTCTACGGGTCGAGGTTCACCGGAGAGCACAGGAACATGTTCTTCCACCACTGGGTCGGGAACAAATTCCTGACCCTCGTCACCAACATGTTGTACAATACCACCATCAGCGACATGGAGACCTGCTACAAGCTCTTCAGGAGCGATATCATAAAGTCGGTCAACATAAAGTCGAACAGGTTCAACTTCGAGCCTGAGATAACCGCGAAGGTGCTCAAGAAGGGTTTCAGGATATACGAGGTCCCGATATCATACGCCGGCAGGGAGTTCTCGGAAGGCAAAAAGATAACCTGGAGGGACGGCTTTTCCGCCCTGTGGACGCTCTTAAAATACAGGTTCGTGGACTGATCCCCCGTCAAAAAAACATAAAAAGGAGTTTTTGCTGAATGGCCAAGAAGAAAGCCTTTATCACCGGCGTTACCGGACAGGACGGCTCTTATCTCTCCGAGTTCCTGCTTTCAAAGGACTACGAGGTATACGGGATGGTCAGGAGGGCGTCCGTTGAGCGGTTTGAAAGGATCGAGCATATAAAAGACCGGATGCACCTCGTGCAGGGCGACCTGACCGACCAATCGTCGCTGGACGAGGCCGTAAAGACGATAATGCCCGACGAGATATACAACCTCGCGGCCCAGTCGTTCGTCCCGACCTCGTGGAACCAGCCGACGCTTACCGGAGAGGTGACGGGCATGGGCGCGACCCGTCTCCTCGAGTCCGTAAGGAAGATAAAGCCGGACGCGAGGTTCTACCAGGCCTCCTCCAGCGAGATGTTCGGCAAGGTGAGGGAGGTCCCGCAGGACGAGCTTACGCCGTTCCACCCGAGGTCGCCTTACGGGGTCGCCAAGGTATACGCCCACTTCATAACGGTCAACTACCGCGAGAGCTACAACATGTTCGCCTGCTCCGGGATCCTCTTCAACCACGAATCCCCGAGGAGGGGGCTTGAGTTCGTGACCAGGAAGATAACCAACGGTGTCGCGAGAATAAAGCTCGGCCTCACGAACGAGCTCAGGCTCGGCAACCTCGACGCGAAAAGGGACTGGGGTTTCGCCGGGGATTACGTCGAGGCGATGTGGTTGATGCTCCAGCAGGACGAGCCTGACGATTTTGTCGTTGCCACCGGCGAGACGCACAGCGTAAGGGAGTTCGTGGAGCTGGCGTTCGGAGCGGCCGGGCTCGACTGGAAGAAGCACGTCGTCATCGACCCGA
>JACREV010000066.1 GCA_016218095.1 Deltaproteobacteria bacterium
ACCGTTCTCCTTCTTGCGGGTGCGGAGGAACAGGGTGCCTAGGACCTCGTCGTTGAAGACGATCGGGACGATGAGTATGGACATGTCCTTTAGGTCCGCTATCCTGTTCTTTACCCCGGCCATGAGCGGGTGGTTTAAGACATCGTCGAGCGCGAGAGGGACCTTGGTGTTTATGACCTCTTTAATCTCGGGGTACTTGGCGAGATCTAGCTTCAACTCCCTCACGGACGGGTCCTCGTGAGTGGCCAGCACATACCCTTCGTCCTCCTTGACTATGAGGACTATTGAACACCTGACCGCCTCTGTCACGCCGGCGACCTTGGTGACTATGATGTTCAGTACCTCGGAGGGATCGAGTGTCGCCGACATCGCGCCGGTGATGGCGAGGATGGTCTCGAGGTTCCTCTTGTCCTCCGCGATCTCCCTGTAGAACTCGTTTATCCGGAGCTGAGCCCGTATCCTCGCGACGAGCTCGGGTTCGTTTATCGGCTTTACGATGAAGTCGTCGGCGCCGCTTGAGAGCGAGCTGACGATCGATTTCTCGTCGCTCTTCATCGAGACGACTATGACCGAGGGCCGCGACGGGAGGTCCATCGCCCGGAGTTCCTTCAACACCCCGATGCCGTCGAGGCCCGGCATGACGAGGTCGAGGAGGATGACCGCGGGCTGCCAACCGACGATGATGGAGAGCCCCTCGCGGCCGTCTGAGGCGTACCTGGTCTCGTACCCGTTCGAGTGGAGGATGTCCTCGAGGATAGCCTTGTTGGTAAGGTTGTCGTCTATGATGAGGACCTTGTTCACGTGTTCCGTCCTCTGCCTTAAGCCGGTTCCCATTTTCGTTCCCGCCGGGGCCTTATAAAGTTCAAAAACCTTGACAAATCCCCGGCCTTGTCTTATTTTAGACTATTAACTCGCTTCAAGCCGGCGTAGCTCAGGGGTAGAGCAACTGATTCGTAATCAGTAGGTCGGGGGTTCGATTCCCCCCGCCGGCTCCATCGATTCAAGGAGATGGGGGGGGTTAGATCGTCCCTCTCCTGCATGCACCTCTTCCTGACCACTCTTTATAAAAGCCTACAGCCCCCCTCTTTTTAGGGGGGGCGATTCCTACCCTGTACCATTACATCGCCAAAAAATCAAGAACCTTAACTCCAGAATACGAAAAAAAGGAGTTAAGATTGCTTTTTTGGCTAAAAATTTAAATCTTTAGTGTTAGGCCTTGATTTAACCCTTTAATTCTGCGGGTTGTCGATGAGCCCTATGAGCACATCCGACGGCGCGTAACCCGGCAATAACCTGCCGTCGGGCATGATGAGCGCCGGGGTGCCCCTTATCCCGAGCTCTTCGGCGAGCTTTATGTTGTTGTCGACCTCTTTGGTCTCGCACTCGGCCTTGGGGAGCTTTTTTCCGGTAAAGGCGTCGTCGAGGAGCTTTGAGGACTTCGAGCAGACTATCGCCTTGCTCTTCTCATAGGCGTTCGGGTGTATGGCGAGCGGGTACATCTTTATGAAAAAGGCTATGTCCTTCCTGGTGGCCGTTATCTTCTTTATCTCCTCGTGGAGCTTGGCGCAGTAGGGGCAGTCCGGGTCGTCGAAGACTATGACCTTCTTCTCGGCCTTCGGGTTGCCTACTACGACCGCGCCTTCAAGCGGTATCTTTTTGAGGTCGATCTTCGCCAGCGGCTTGGATTCCCCGAGCTGTTCGAGCGGCGTGAACTTCATCCCTTCTATGAGGTGCTTCTTCGCGAAGTCCATGTAGACGATGAAGGCTTTGTCCCCCTGCGTTATCTCCACCTCCCAGATGCCCTTTATCGGGCTCGTCCTTATGTCCTTTACCTGGGCCTTGAACTTGTCGGTCTTCAGGAGCTTGCCCGCCTCTTCCTTTGTTATAGTGTGGCAGTCCGTGCACTTGCCCCCGCAACCAGGCCCCTGGAAGGCCGGGGCAATTGTCGCAGAAGCGATTATCATCATTGAGGCAAGTGCCAAAGGCGCCAGTCTCTTCTTTATCATCTCGTCTCCTGTCTTGTGCTCATGTTCCGCTGAGCGGGTCTATCCGGGCCTGAATGACCCTGGTTATTTAAGGCCGAGCACGTCCTGCATGTCGTAGAGTCCGTTTTCCCTTGACGAGACCCATACCGCGGCCTTTACCGCGCCCTCGGCGAACGTCGCCCTTGAAGACGCCTTATGGGTGATCTCGAGCCTTTCTCCGGTGCATCCGAATATGACGGTGTGGTCGCCGACGATGTCCCCGGCGCGTATCGTCTGTATGCCTATCTCCTCGGGCCGCCGCTCGCCGATGATGCCCTTCCTCTCGTATACGGCTACCTTCTCGAGGTCCCTTTCGAGGGTCGTGGCGATGACCTCGGCAATCCTCAAGGCAGTCCCGGAGGGCGCGTCTTTCTTGAGCCTGTGGTGGGCCTCTATTATCTCGATGTCGTACTCGTGCCCGATGACGCGCGCGGCGTCGGCGACGAGCTTCAGGAGCAGGTTCACGCCGATCGACATGTTCGGGGCCATGACTATCCGCCCGTTTTTGGCGAGCTCCTTTATCTCTTCCCGCTGGTGGAGGGAAAAGCCGGTCGTGCCTACGACGAGCGCCTTCTTTGACGCAATTGCGTCCTCGACGGTCTTCATCGTGGCCTCGGGGGTGGAAAAGTCTATTATCGCGTCGGCCTTTTTGAAGGCTTTTGCCTTGTCGCTCGTTATTTTAACCCCGGTCTTGTCCGCGCCGGCGATCTCCCCGGAGTCCTTGCCGAGGGCAGGGGAGTCTTCGCGCTCAAGCGCGCCTGAGAGCTCTGTGGCCGGGTTACGGATAATGGCGGATATTATCGCGGCCCCCATCCTCCCGGCCGCGCCCGTGACCGCTATCTTTATCATATCGCGCTCCTCTGGTTCCCGAGGCCGTAGGCGTTGAGGGTATCCATAAGCTTCAATCGCGCCCCTTCGGACATCTTCGTAAGCGGGAGCCTGAACTCTTCCTTGAGAATCCCCATTACGGCGAGCGCGGTCTTTACCGGCATCGGGTTCGTCTCAAGGAACATCGCCCTGTGGAGCGCCTGGAGTCTGAAGTGGAGCGCCTTCGCCTCGTCCAAGTCGCCCGTAAGGAACGAGTTCACCATGCGGGACATCTCCTTCGGCGCGACGTTCGAGGTGACGGATATTACCCCGTGGCCGCCGATTGCGAGGAGCGGCAGAGTCGTGAAGTCGTCGCCTGAAAGGACTATGAAGCCCTTTCTGGAGAACTCTATCACGTCGCTCATCTGCTGGAGGTTGCCCGTAGCCTCCTTGATGCCGATGATGTTGCCTATATCAGAGAGCCTCGCGACCGTCTCCGGGAGCATGTTCACCGAGGTCCTGCCCGGCACATTGTAGAGAATGATGGGGATGTCGACCTCTTCGGCCACCTTCCTGTAGTGCTCATATAACCCCTGCTGTGTGGGCTTGTTGTAATAGGGGGTTATGAGGAGCGCCGCGTCTGCCCCGGCCTTCTTCGCGTGCTTCGTAAGGAGTATCGTCTCCGCGGTCGAGTTCGACCCGGTCCCGGCTATGACGGGGACCCTTTTGCCCGCGGCCTCTATGGTGAGCTCTATTACCCTGTCGTGCTCGTCATACGAGAGGGTCGCCGACTCTCCGGTCGTGCCGCACGGCACGAGCCCGTTCGTACCGTTCGCGATCTGGAACTCTATAAGCCTTTTAAGCGCGCCTTCATCGACCTCCCCGTCCCTGAAGGGGGTCACGAGCGCGGTTATTGAACCCTTGAACATCTTGTATCCTCCTAAGGCTACTTCTAAAAATTGCTCTTTTTCCTGACTGCTCGGCGCAGGGCCAAAGTCTCCATAGAGTCTTTGGGATGAGTCAATTCCCAGCCGTTCGATACGGATCTGCCAGTCCGGCCAGGACTGCGTCAGGTCGGAAATAAAAGTGCTCACATATTACCATATATGCTCCGCTTTTTATTTCCACCCTTCCTTGACCTCAGAAAAAATATCTAATTTTTAGTAGCAGCCTACAGTATAAGATTGTCATTGCGAGGAGCGCGTTTGCGACGAAGCAATCCCAAGGGGTAAATTAAAAAGATGAGATTGCCGCACTTCGCTCGACGAAACGCGTTAAACCTCCGCCGTCCCCTTGAATACCTCGGTCGCCGGGCCGGTCATGTAGACGCGGTTGTCCCTCGCCCATTCTATCTTGAGTATACCGCCTTTAAGCTCGATAGCGACCTTTCTGCCGGCAAGCCCCTTGAGCGAGGCCGCCACAGCCGAGGCCGATGCCCCTGTGCCGCAGGCGAGCGTCTCTCCGGCGCCCCTCTCCCAGACCCTCATCTTGAGTCTCTTCGGGTTCAAGACCTCGATGAACTCGACATTAGTCTTCTTCGGGAAGAGCGAATGGGTCTCGATATGAGGCCCGTACTTCTCGACCGGGAAATCGTCGACGTCGTCGACGAATATTACGCAGTGCGGGTTGCCCATCGAGACGCAGGTTATGTCAAATGGCCTGCCTTCGACCTCAAGGGGGTAGTCTACTACCTTGCCTTCGAGGGTCGTGGGTATGAGCCTGCCGTCGAGTATGGGTTCCCCCATGTCGACCCTGACGAGGTCTCCGTCCTTCGCGGGCCTTATAATACCTGCGAGCGTCTCTATCTCGAGGACCGGCTTTTTGGATAGGCCCCTCGACCAGATGTAGGACGCGAGGCACCTTATGCCGTTGCCGCACATCTCGACCCTGCCGCCGTCGCTGTTGTATATGTCCATGCGGAAGTCGGCCTTCTTCGAGCTTTTAAGTATCAGCGCCTGGTCGAAGCCTATGCCGAACCTCCTGTCAGAGAGCTTCTTTACGAGCTTCCTTGGCGCGGCCAGCTCATTTTTACGGGCGTCGAGGACGATGAAGTCGTTGCCGAGCCCGTGCATCTTGGTAAAGTCTATCCGCATTATCCACCTTAGGCTACTCTAAGAATTGCTCTTTTTCCTGACTGCTCGGCGCAGGGCCAAAGTTCCATAGGGTCTTTGGGATTAGTCAATTTCCAGCCGTTAGATACGGATCTGCCAGTCCGGCCAGGACTGCGTCAGGGGCGAAAATAAAAATGCTCACATATTACCCATATATGCTCCGCTTTTTATTTCCGCCCTTCCTTGACCTCAGAAAAAATATCTAATTTTTAGAGAGTGCCCTTAATTTAATCTGATATTTTTCCAACCAGCTTTTAGAGGTAGCCT
>JACREV010000067.1 GCA_016218095.1 Deltaproteobacteria bacterium
CATCGCGCACATCGAGGCGGGCCTGCGGTCCTTCGACCGCGCGATGCCCGAGGAGGTGAACCGCGTCCTTACGGACCACCTCTCGGACCTCCTTTTCGTCACCGAGGAGAGCGGGATAAGGAACCTCCGCAGGGAAGGCATCGATGCCGAAAAGATCCACTTCGTAGGCAACACGATGATCGACACGCTCCTTAAATTCAAGAGGCGGGCGGACTCCTCCCGGTCGCTCTCTGATTTCAGGCTCCTGGGACAGGGCGGCCGCCCGAGGGAATACGCGCTCCTTACCCTCCACAGGCCCGCTAACGTCGATGACCGGGGGAAACTCAAGGAGATAATCGAGGCGTTAGGCCCTCTCTCCCTCACGATGCCGGTAGTCTTTCCTGCTCACCCGAGGACAAGGACGAGGATAGGTGAATTCGGCCTGATAGAGGCGTTCAGCTTCGCTTCACCCGCCCAAAGGGGTGCGGCGCGCGGGAAGATCAATCTCATCGCCCCCCTCGGATACCTGGATTTTTTGAGCCTCATGAAAAACGCCCGCATCGTGCTTACCGACTCCGGCGGCATACAGGAAGAGACGACCTGCCTCGGCGTCCCGTGCGTGACGATCAGGGAGAACACCGAGAGGCCGGTGACCGTAAGGAAAGGCACGAACATACTCGCCGGGGTCGAAAAAGACGGGATAGCCAGGGCGATATCGACCCAGCTGAAGAGGAGTGTCGTCAGAAAGGCGCCGGATAAATGGGACGGCAGGTCCGCAAAGAGGATACTCCGCATACTCATAGACCACGGAAGAAGCAGGTTCAGGTTCTGAGGTGCCCTTCCCCAGATACGTGATAATAACCCCGGCGCGTAATGAAGCCGGTACCCTCGAGGCCACGATAAGGTCGGTCGTCGCTCAGTCGCTCCGCCCCTCGGAGTGGGCCATAGTGAGCGACGGCTCGACGGACGATACCGACGAGATCGCAAGGCGCTGGTCGCGTCTCCACCCGTTCATAAGGCTTGTAAGGAGAGAAGGCGGGAGAACGAGGGACTTCGGCTCAAAGGCCGTGGCCTTCAAGGCCGGGCTCGACTCCATTACGTCAAAATACGATTTTATCGGCAACCTCGACGCGGACATCACCTTCGGGCCGGATTACTACAGGGACCTATTGAAGGCCTTTTCAGACGAGAGGCTCGGGCTCGCCGGAGGCGTCATATACGAGCTAATCGGGAGGGAGTTCGTCCCCCAAAAGAATTTCCCGGAGAGTGTCGCCGGCGCGATCCAGCTCTTCAGGCGTGAGTGCTTTGTAGATATCGGAGGCTACATACCCATAAGCGCGGGCGGGATAGACGCCGCGGCAGAGATATCGGCGAGGATGCGCGGCTGGAGGGTCCGGGCTTTCGACGATCTCAAGGCCTTCCACCACAGGAGGGTCTCAGGCGGAAACGGACGGGTCTTGAAGTCCCGCTTCAGGCACGGTGTCGCGCATTATCTCCTCGGCTACCACCCGCTCTTCGAGATAATGAAGTGCGCGTACAGGGTCCAGGACAGACCCTATGTATTGGGTGCGCTCTGCACGCTCGCGGGCTACGCGTGGTCCGCGGCCATAGGCTGCGAAAGGCCGGTATCCGGCGAATTCGTGGAATTTATAAGGAATGAGCAGAGGGAGCGGCTCCGCTCATTCAGATTGTTCAAGGCTGTCATGAGGCCCTCCTGATGTGCGGCATCGCCGGGAGGTACAACTTCAGGTCAGGCCGTCCGGCGGACGCCGAAATGCTCAGGCGCATGGCCGCTTCCATCTCGCACAGGGGCCCTGACGACGACGGGGTATTCACGTCAGGCCCAATCGGCCTCGCCTTCAGGCGCCTTTCCATCATAGACCTCTCGGGAGGCCGTCAGCCGATGTGCGACGATGGCAAAAGGGTCTGGGTCGCCTTCAACGGCGAGATATACAACTTTCCGGAGCTTAAGGAAGAGCTCGAATCAAAGGGCTACGCCTTCAGGACCCGGTCGGATACCGAAGTCATCGTAAACGGCTACAGGGAATGGGGCATGGACGTCCTTAAGCTCCTTAACGGGATGTTCGGGCTCGCGATCTGGGACGAGAGGGACAAAAGGCTCGTACTCGGGCGCGACCGCATGGGCATAAAGCCCGTCTACTACAGGTTTGACGCCGACGGCGTCGCCTTCGGCTCGGAAGTAAAGGCGCTCCTGGCCGAGGGGCTCAAACCCGAGCCGGACCCGGTTGCGATGTACCTCTTCCTCCGCTACAGGTACACGCCCTCGCCACTCACGATTTTCAAGGGAGTAAAAAAGCTCTCGCCCGGAGCGAGGCTCGTCGTAGAAGGCGGGAAGGAGCGCGTCGAGCGGTGGTGGAACGCCACCCCCTCCCCTTTCGACCCGATGCCGGACGAGAGGGAGGCGGTGGAAGGGCTCTTATCCGTCTACAGGCGCGCGGTAAAAAGACACCTCCTGAGCGACGTCGAGATAGGCGTGCTCTTGAGCGGCGGCGTCGACTCAGGCGTCCTCCTCGCCCTCATGAAAGAGCTCGGCGGGCCGTGGAGGACGTACACGGCGGGGTTCGGAAGCGATTTTAAGGACGACGAGCTTATGAAGGGGCGCGTGACGGCGATCGCGCTCGGGGCCCACAACCAGCCGGTCGAGCTAAAGGAGACGGACTTCGACGATACGCTTACCAGGCTCGTCCCGGTCCTCGAAGAGCCTGTGGCGGCCTCCTCCATCGTGCCCATGTACCACCTCTGCAAACGGGTGAGGCAGGACGTAAAGGCCGCCATCATGGGACAGGGCCCGGACGAGCTCTTCGGAGGGTACAGGAGGCACCTCGGGGTCTATTACGGCAGATACTGGCGTTCGCTTCCCTCGTGGGCAAGGTCTTTAAGCGCTACGGGGCTCTCTTGCCTCCCACGCAACGAGACGATAAAACGGGGCCTCTTTTCGCTCGATTCGGACGACAGGTTTGAAAGATACGAGCGGGTATTCTCGGTCGTTTCGGACGGG
The DNA here is from genome assembly GCA_016218095.1 of Deltaproteobacteria bacterium. Taxonomy (GTDB): domain Bacteria; phylum Desulfobacterota; class GWC2-55-46; order GWC2-55-46; family GWC2-55-46; genus GWB2-55-19. Next base: position 2,999 of record JACREV010000067.1, read on the forward strand.
ACGGCCCGGGCCCTCTTCAGGGACGGCGTACTGCCCGAAGGCGCGGAAGGCGCGCTCTTCGATTGCTGGTCCGGTCTATTGCCCCTGATGCCCCCGGATGGAGAGCTCAACGGGCTTGAGTTCCTGGAGGTCAGGTCGTCTTTACCGGACGAGCTCCTGCTGTACGCGGACAAGCTCTCGATGGCGCACGGCCTGGAAGTAAGGGTGCCGTACCTGGATAACGAGGTCGTCGACTTTGCCGAGAGGCTCTCACCCCGCCTCAAGATAAAGAACGGCAAGGGCAAGTGGGTCCACAGGGAGGCGGCCAAGAGACTGCTCCCATGGTCGATCGTATCGAGGAAAAAACTCGGGTTCGCTACCCCGGTGGATAAATGGTTCCGGGATATCAAAGGCCCTCTCGCCGAAAGGTTGACCGGCGCGGACTCCAAGATCTACCGTTACCTTGAAAGGGATACGGTGCTTTCAATGCTCGACGACCACAGGACGGGGAGGTCCGACAATTCGAAGGCGCTCTTCTCGATAGCGGTCCTTGAGGAGTGGCTCCGTGCGTACACGGCCTGATGAGGTATTTAAGGCGCATAATCAGGGACAAGGGGCTCGGCGCGCGATAGGGCGCGCCGCCCAGGTGGTTCGGACGTGGACTCGATAAACGTTTCAGACTTTTTAAGGAGGCTCGCTTACTTCTGATGGAACAGGCGGTCCCGATACATCCGGTAGCGCTCGCGTTCATGCTCGTGGCCGGCTCGCTCATGCTCGCGCTCCCCAGAAGGGGCGCGCTCGTGCCGCTCGTCTTCGCCATAGTCTTCATCCCTCTCCAGCAGAGGATCATGGTCTACTCGCTCGACTTCTTCATAATCCGCATCCTCATCCTCTTCGGCTGGACCCGAGTGCTCATGCGTGGGGAGTATTCCATAAGGCTTAATACGATAGACAAGCTCATGGTCCTCTGGGCCGTCTCGGCGGTCGCGACGTACTCGATACTCTGGCAGACATGGGGGGCGTTCATCAACAGGCTCGGCGTCTCCTTCGACATCATAGGGATATACTTCCTCATAAGGTTCCTTGTCCGGGACTTCGACGACATCGTCTGGGTCATAAAGATATTCGCCTTCGTCACTATCCCGGTCGCCGCGGCGATGTTCCTTGAAAGGGTCAACGGCAGGAACCTCTTTTCGGTCTTCGGCGGCGTCCCGGACTTTACGCTTGTCCGCTGGGGCAAGATGCGCTGTCAGGGGGCGTTCTCGCACCCCATCACCGCCGGCACGTTCGGGGCCGCGGTCTTCCCGCTCTTGATCGCCCTAAGGCTCGTAGGAGGCAACGGCAGGGCCCTTATGGTCTTCGGCGCTGTAGCCGCCACCGTCATAACAGTGAGCACTTCATCGAGCGGGCCGCTCCTCGGGTACTTCGCCGGCATCACGGCCCTTTGCATGTGGTTCTTCAGGGACAGGATGCGGGAGTTCCGGTGGGCTCTCGCGCTTTCTCTTATAGCATTGCACCTCGTCATGAAGGCCCCGGTCTGGGCGCTCATCGCGCGGGTCAACGTCTTCGGCGGCTCGACCGGCTACCACAGGTTCTATCTCTTCGACCAGTTCCTTAGAAGGTTCAGCGAGTGGTGGCTCTTCGGAGTGCAGTCTACCGCGGACTGGGGCTACTACCTCTTCGACGTCACCAACAACTTCGTCAGGATCGGGGTCGACGGGGGTCTCTCCACCCTCGTCATATTCATCGCCATACTCGCCTTCTCGTTCCAGTCTATAGGCAGGGCCATAAGGTCCACGGAGGACGACGTCCGGCAGAAGATATACTGGGCGCTCGGGGCCTCCCTCCTCGTACACGTCGTCTCGTTCTTCGGGGTCTCCTACTTCGACCAGATAAAGGTCGTCCTGTACATGCTGTTCGGGATGATCTCGGTTGCGAGGTCTCTAAGCGAAGAGGCCGCCTTCGAATTAAAAGCGGCCCCGGAGGATACGGACGAGACGGTCCGCGCCGGCGAGTCGAGGTCGTACTGAGGCCTTGAAGGACGTATCGTTCATAATAGTCAGCTGGAACGCAAAAAAGTACCTCATCGAGTGCCTCTCATCCATTAGAGACGACGCAGGTGGGGTCGACCATGAGGTGATAGTCGTCGACAACGCCTCGACCGACGGCTCGCAGGAGGCTGTAAAGGCGCTCTTTCCCGAGGCGAGGCTGATCGGGCAGTCGACGAACACGGGCTTTGCCGCCGCGAACAACGCGGGGATAAGGGAGAGCAAGGGCCGGTACATCTTTTTAGTCAACTCGGATATCAAGGTCATCCCCGGCTGCATCGGGCGCGTCGTCCGATACCTTGATAAAAACCGGGGCGCGGGGCTCGTCGGCCCGAGGGTCCTGAACGCCGACGGGACGCTTCAGCTGAGCTGCAGACGCGCCCCCTCGCTCGGGAGGAACCTCCTTGCGGCGCTCGGGTTCGAGTCGATACGGAAGGACCTCCTCTATCACCCTCACGACCGGACGCGGGAGGTGGACGTATTGAGCGGGTGTTTCATCGCGGCGAGGAGAGAGGCCGTGGAGGAGGCAGGGTTGCTCGACGAGCGGTTCTTCTTCTATGCCGAGGACAAGGACTGGTGCAAAAGGCTTAAGGCCGCAGGGTGGAAAATTATCTACCTCCCCGAGGCCGTGGCTCTCCACTACGGCGGCAAATCTTCGGCCAACGCCCCTTTGCGTTATTATATCGAGATGCACAGGGCAAACCTCAGGTACTGGGCCAAGCACCACGGCGGCCTTAAGTACGCCTATCTCGCGATAGCGGCGCTCCACCAGTCCGTGAGGGTCGTAAGGGGGGAGGTCCTCTCAAGTATCAAAAAAGGCCGCCATGAGGAGAACAGGCATAAGGTGGAAAGGAGCCTCAGTTGCCTCAGATGGATCTTCACCGAGGGCCTCAGGGAAGCGCGAAACATCTAACAAAAGGCCTGAATTTCCTTTTACAATATAGTGATTTAAATCACATTTTTTCATTTCAATCTCCTGTATCCTGACGTGAAGCAAAGAGGACCTGAACCAAAACTTGTCTATAGTTTCAAGGAGGTTGTAATGAAAAAATACGCACTTCTGCTCGCCCTGTTCCTTCTGGCAGTTTTGCCGGAGGCCGGGCTTGCCGCAAACCACTACATAAGGGCCGGGGCAACGGGCGCGAACACCGGGGCGGACTGGACGAACGCCTGGACGACGCTCCCCTCGACGCTCACGAGGGGCGACGTCTACTACATGGCCGACGGCAGTTATTCCAGCTACACCTTCGACGACTCCGGCACCACGAAGACCTACATAAAGAAGGCGATCGCCTCCGACCACGGCACCGACTCGGGCTGGCAGAGCTCGTACGGAGACGGAACGGCGACCTTCAACGCGACGATCACCTTCAGTTCCAGCTACTGGGTCTTTGACGGACAGACCGGCTCGGGCAAGAGCGGCTACGGCTTCAAGATAATATCGGCCGGGTCCAACAAGCTCATGAGGTTCGACAACACCCCTTCGTACATAACCGTCAAGCACGTGGAGATGGAGCACAGGGGGACGAATACCGAGAGCGGAGACGACATCATCTACACGCTCGGCGCCAACAACCTCCTCATCTCCTACTGCTACCTCCATGACTCCGGCAGGGCCCCGATACTGCTCCGCGCGACGACCGACTCGGTCTTCGAGTACCTCTATGTGGCGAGGAACATGAGCACGTCATCAGAGCACTCCGAGGGCATCTCGGCCTACGGCGGCACCGCGAGGAACACCGTAAGGTACAGCGTCTGGGAGGACATAACCGGCACCGGCATCCTCGTCTTCGACGGCGACGGCTGGCAGGTATACGGCAACCTCTTCTTCTATACCTCCGGGTACGGCTATGACATAAGCAACGGGGCGGTGGCTACATGGACCGGCTACAAGGTAACGAACACAAAGGTCTACAACAACACGTTCGTGAACCTCAAGGGCTACAACGCCGGGGTCTGGTTCGACTCGACCTCCGGCGGCGGCAACACCGCCTACAACAACCTCTGGTACAACTGCCAGAAGTTGACGTTCGGGAACGTGAGCCACGACTACAACTGGTTCTACGGCACGAACTCGCAGTCGGAGTCGAACATACAGAACGGGACAGGCAACCCCTTCGTGAACTCGTCGGCGTATAACTTCCAGCTCGCCGCACCTACGAGCGCTGGCAAGAACCTCGGGTCCTCGTACAACCTTGACATGTACGGCTACACGAGGGGCGGCGACGGCGTGTGGGACAGGGGCGCATTCGAGTACGGCGGCACCTCTGCGCTCACCCCATCGGCCCCGGGAAACCTGCAGGTGAACTGATCCATCCCGCCTGTCTGCCGGAAACGGCAGACAGGCCCCCTCCCCGGCAAGCAGGTCTTGCGACCCGGCCGACGCCGCGGTCGCTCATATCCGATTCCAAGGCGTCTCCCCGGCTGCAACCCGCGTGCGGAAAATACAAGCGCGGCCGCGCGGCCTTTTCCGGGCCACATCGTGGCAAGGTCCAAAAAAATATAAATGAAAATCGATTTACGGCCGTTGGGCAGGTTCCTCAAGGCCTCACTGGAGAGGCTCAACTCCGGGGAGAGCCTTTTTACGAGGGCGACTCGCGGGGGGCTCTGGCTCGGAGCGGGCTCCGGCGTGGAGCAATTGATGAGGCTCGCGAGGAACATGATAGTAGCGCGCGTCATCGCCCCTGAGGCCTTCGGGGTCATGGCGATAGTGCTCGCCGCCTGCTCGGCCCTCGAGGCATTCACGGACATAGGCGTCAAGTCCGCCGTCGTGCAGAACCCGGACGGGCACGAAGAGACCTTCCTTAACGCCGCATGGTGGCTCTCGTTCGCGCGCTCGGCCCTCCTGTACGCGGCCGCCTACGCCGCCGCGCCGTGGATAGCGTCATTCTACTCCATGCCGTCGTTGACGACACTGCTCCGCGTAGCGTTCTTGAGCATACTCTTTAACGGCGCGCAGAGCGCCGGGCTCTACGCCGCGTTCAAGGACCTGGACTTCAAGCCCTGGGTGGCGATCAACCTCGGCTCGGCGGGGGCCGGGATACTCTCCACCGTGGTGCTGGTCTTCCTTGTGCCCGGCGAGTGGGCCCTTGTCGCCGGGTACACGATAGAGGCCGCGCTAAGGTGCGCCCTTTCATTCGCGCTCTGCTTCCGTCTTCCGGGGCTCAAGTTCGAAAGGCGGCACATCGAATCGCTCTGGAGGTTCGCCCGCGGCGTCTTCGGGCTCCCCATACTCACGAACATCTTCCTTCAGATAGACATCTTCACCATAGGCAAGCTCTGCACGCCGACCGAGCTCGG
>JACREV010000060.1 GCA_016218095.1 Deltaproteobacteria bacterium
GCGGGCGAGCCTGAAGACGTTCCGGGTCGCTGGGGGGATCTTGAGACCGAGTCCGATGTACTGGCGGGAGACGTTCAGGTGCTCGTTCAGAAAGTTTATAACGTGGAATACATCGAGGTTCAGGTCCTCCATCACTTCCCTGAAGAAGTTCTCCTCGACCTTGGCGAAGGCCAGGAAAAGGTGTTCGACGCCGAGATAATAGTGCTGGCGGGTCTTACTCTCCTCGATAGCCGCCTCGAGTACCTTCCTGGCGGCAGGCGTAAGTTTTTCTTTTATATCTTCCAGTTCAGTCATGGTAACCTCTTGAGGGCCGGGACCTGCTATCCGACCTGTCTTTCCGGGGTCTCGAACCCCCCGGAGGTTAATGAGTTGATCTTAAACCGCGCGAATGCGCGGTCTGCTAACCGGAAGCGGATTGTCGCCGTCCTCTCGTGACTTCGGCAACCCTGTTATACATATATTCTACCATAATCCCTTCCGAGGGTCATAGGGATTTATTCGTGAAAATTCTTCAATAAGCTCTTTACTCCTGCTGTCTGCGGCCTTTTGCGCGGCTATCTGGATGATGACGTACTCGTCTCCCCTGCCTCCGGCGCCGTAGACGCCCTTGCCTTTTATCCGGAGCTTCTGTCCGCTCTTTATCCCCGGCGGGACCTTTATCGTGGTCATGCCGTCGATAGTCGGTACTTGTATATCGGCGCCCAGTAACGCTTCCTTTATATTTATCGGCACGTCCACGTAAATATCTTTATCGACCCTCCTGAAATACTTGTGGTCCTCGACCTCGGTTATTATGTAGAGGTCGCCCGGGCCTCCGTCGCCCTGCTCGCCCTTTCCCGGGACCCTTACCCTCCCGCCGCTTTTTACACCCGGCGGTATCTTTACCGTGATAGTCTCGCTCCCGCCCCGCCTCGGGACCGATATCCTCACCTCGGCCCCCTTTACCGCCTGCATGAAGCCGAGCGTTACCGAGTACTCGAGGTCGGTGCCCTTCCGCGGGCCGCGTCTGGCGCCCCTGCCGAATATCTCGCTGAATACGTCCTCGAAGCCCCCGACGTTGCCGAATCCGAAGTCCTCGAAGTGGACTCCGCCGCCCGGAGGCGGATACCCGCCGCCCATCCCCGGCTCGTAGCTCACGGAACCCGTAAGGTCGTAATCGGACCTCTTCTTCGGGTCGCTCAAGACGCCGTACGCCTCGTTTATCTCCTTGAACTTCGCCTCCATCTCGGCCTTCTTCTCAGGGTGGAGGTCGGGGTGGAACTTCCTGGCGAGGTTCCTGTACGCCTTTTTTATGTCATCCTCGGTCGCGTTCCTCGCGACCCCGAGGGTCTCGTAATAGTCCTTGGCCATTATACCGAAGTGTTGTTTAAAATACTGTTAAAGTACGGAAAGGCGGCAAGCGCGCGGGCTTAAGACGAGTTGCTGAAAGGGACTTGCGGCCGGGAGATCGATATCGGGAGGGACGGCGTTAGGCCGTCCCTCCCGGTCCCCTTTTTTTAGTGAATGGCCCCCTGTCAATCGTTCATGACGGGCATGACGGGCCTTGATGGTCTATGGACTGTCTATAAAACTTACAGGCAAGCAAGGTGAGTAAAAGACCGGGCCCACCGTTCCAATCCCCCCCTCGATGATACGATGGCGATCTTCCACACCCACTGATACGTTGCCCCTTACTTCTGCTCGTCGACTACTTCAGCCTCGACCACGTCGCCCTGCTTATGCGCGCCTTCCTGGCCGGCGCCTGTTGCCTGGCCTGAGGCCGCCGCCTCCTTGTACATCACCTCAGCCACCTTGTGGGAGGCCTGGGTGACCTTGGCTACCGCTTCTTTAAGAGGCTCGATCTCGTTCTGCTCAAGGGCCTTTTTCGCCTCGGCGACCGCTTCCTCCACGGCCTTTGCGTCGGCCTCGGGCACCTTGGCGCGGTTCTCGTTCAGGAGCTTTTCCGTCGAGTATACGAGGGAGTCGAGCTGGTTCCTCGTCTCGACGACCTCTTTCCTCTTTTTATCCTCATCGGCGTGCTGTTCGCCTTCCTTTACCATTTTCTCGACCTCGTCCTTGGCAAGGCCCGAGGAGGCGGTAATGGTTATCCTCTGCTCCTTGTTCGTGGCGAGGTCCTTTGCCGAGACGTTAAGGATGCCGTTCGCGTCGATGTCGAATGCGACCTCGACCTGGGGCACGCCACGAGGGGCCGGAGGGAGGCCTATGAGGTGGAACCTGCCGAGCGTCCTGTTGTCCCGGGCCATCTGCCTCTCGCCCTGGAGGACGTGTATCTCGACCTGTGTCTGGCTGTCGGCGGCGGTCGTGAATATCTCCTTCTTCTTCGTCGGTATCGTCGTGTTCCTCTGTATCAGCGCGGTCATCACCCCGCCGAGCGTCTCAACACCTAAGGAAAGAGGGGTCACGTCGAGGAGGACGACGTCTTTGACCTCGCCGGAGAGCACCGCGCCCTGAATCGCCGCGCCTATGGCCACGACCTCGTCGGGGTTCACCCCCTTGTGCGGCTCTCTTGCGAAAAAGGTCTTCACGAACTGCTGTATCGCGGGCATCCTCGTCATGCCGCCGACAAGGACGACCTCGTTTATGTCAGAGGCTTTAAGCCCCGCGTCCTTAAGCGCCTGCTCGCAGGGCCTGTGGCTCCTCTCGACGAGGTCGGAGACGAGCTGTTCGAGCTTGGCCCTCGATATCCTCATGACGAGGTGCTTGGGGCCGGTGGCGTCGGCGGTTATGAACGGCAGGTTTATCTCGGTCTCCATCGTGGAGGAGAGCTCTATCTTCGCCTTCTCTGCCGCCTCTCGGAGCCTCTGGAGGGCCATCCTGTCCTTTGACAAGTCTATGCCCTGGTCCTTCTTGAACTCGCTTATGAGCCAGTCGATTACGCGCTGGTCGAAGTTGTCTCCGCCGAGATGCGTATCTCCGTTCGTGGATTTTACCTCGAATACGCCTTCGCCGACTTCGAGAATGGAAACGTCGAAGGTGCCGCCGCCGAAGTCGTATACGGCGATTATCTCGTCCTTCTTCTTGTCGAGGCCGTAGGCGAGCGAGGACGCCGTCGGCTCGTTTATTATCCTCTTGACGTCAAGGCCGGCGATCTTGCCGGCGTCCTTCGTCGCCTGCCTCTGCGCGTCGTTGAAGTACGCGGGGACCGTAATGACCGCCTCGGTAACCGTCTCACCGAGGTAGGCCTCGGCGGACCTCTTGAGCTTCTGGAGTATCATCGCCGATATCTCCGGCGGGAGGAAGTCCTTGCCCATGTTCGAGGATTTGACGACGGCCCTGCCTGAAGAGTCCCTCTCCACCTTGTAGGGGACCATCTTCATCTCCTCGTTTACCTCTTCAAAACCCCTGCCCATGAACCTCTTTATCGAGAATATGGTGTTCTCGTGGTTCGTGACCGCCTGCCTTTTCGCGACCTGGCCGACGAGTATTTCCCTGTCCTTGGTAAAGGCGACGACAGAGGGTGTTATCCTGGACCCCTCTTCGTTCACTATTACCTTCGGCTCCCCGGCCTCCATCACCGCGACGACCGAGTTCGTGGTGCCGAGGTCTATGCCGATAATCTTTCCCATCCTGAATCCTCCTTAAGATTTACTATATCCTTTTTATTTTGCTTGTCAATTCGGCGGCAAGCGGCCTTTTTTCAATGTTTACGCCCGCTTTTGCAGGGAAGGCTCAACGTTAATATAGGTACGAGGGCTCGCCGTGTCAAGGGGACAGGCGCGATTTTTTTTGGGCCGAAGGGCCGCCCCCTATGGCCTTCCGGGACCCCTCTCCGAGTGGGGTAAAACCAAGCAAAATATCCTTGACACGAGTATATGCGATTGATATATTAAGCGTCTATAAAAAATTTGAATATTGCTTAAATCCGCGCATTGTGGCTAAGCAAAGGAGGTAATTTAAGTCATGAGAAAGAGTTTAGTGTTTCTTCTTGGGGCGGCCGCGACCCTGATGGCTTCCCCGGCCTTCGCAGAGACAGCCGAGGCTGTTGCTACCGCCGGTTCGACCGGGAACGCGAAGGTATGGTTCTTCATAAGCGTCGCAATCGCCTCCGCCTTCGGAATGGCGATAGCCGCGGCGGGCACAGGACTTGCCCAGAGTAACGCGATAAGGGGCGCCGTCGATGGCATAGCCAGGAACCCCGGGGCCTCCGGCAAGATCCTCACGACCATGCTCATCGGTCTCGCGATGATCGAGTCACTCGCGATCTACGCTCTCGTAATAGCGCTCATACTGCTCTTCGCGAACCCGTTCATCTCGCTCCTTTAACAGGGCGTAATAGGGATTATAGCTTAGGCCGTCCGCCGCAAGGCGGACGGCCTTTTTGCGTTCAGGGCAGGGTACTCGATTAACACCCTCGCCCGTCCCGTCATCCCGAAGAAACCCCCTCACTCGATAGCGAAGGCCGGGTGAGGTCAACACCGGCCATTCCCAAAACGATAGAGCGGACTAGCCGTCCTTTGTGGACTCTTGGACAAGCGCGCCTAAGGATTACTCCTCACACCTCGCCCCCGCCCTCTCCCACAAGGGGAGAGGGGACGAGCGTTTCCTCATGGGATCTTCAGAATGAGCCGCCCCCATGATGCTCAAGGGTATCTCCTTTAACCTCCCCTCCCTTGATGGGAGGGGATTAAAGACGCGGCAAGCCGCGGGGTATTTTACCCCTAAAAGAGAATAAAAAACCCGGGGCCATCAGGCCCCGGGCTGTCGTTCGATATCGGGTATCTCTTAGTGGTCCTGCTTCTCGGAGTACGTGGTGATGGTCACTTTGGGGAAGAGTTTCAGGAACGCGAAGAAGGAGATGAGCATCGCGGAGAGCCCGCCGAGCGTGAGCGCTATGCCCGTCCAGCTCAAGAACGTATAGCCGGAGCCGTCGGAGAATACCGGGATGACCATGAGGTAGCGGTTGATCCAAACGCCGACGCATATGATGAACGCGACCGTCGTAAGGGCCTTAAGGGACGTCTTTATCCTCCTGTAGAGGAAGGCGAGGAACGGGATTATGAAGAGGGCGAAGAGCATGATAAAGAACGCCCAGGAGTAGTTCCCGGTCATTGTCTTTACTACCGGCGCGGTCAGAGCCGGGATGTCCCCGTACCAGATGACGATGTGCTGGGACCAGAGCATGTACACCCAGAGGAGCGTGAACCCCATGAGCATTATACCCATGAAGTCGAGCGTCTCCTTTTTGTTCACGAGGTCTATACTCACGTACTTCTTAAGGGCCCAGGCGCCGAATATGAAGAGGAACGCCACCCCCGCGAAGACGTTGCTGACCCAGTAGAAAGCCGGGAATATCGTCGACTCCCAGTGCTGTATTATCATCATGCCGAAGTCCCAGGCGGTGTTCGTGTTCGTCATCACGTAGAAGAACATGACGAGACCCGCGAGGACGTTCAGCCTGGACTCGAGGTTTATCCCCGGGTGCCCCTTCTCTTCCACCCTCGCGTTCGAGAAGTACAGGTAACTGAAGAAGTAGAAGAGGGCCATGGATATTATGGTCCTCCAGAGGAAGAGGTCCTTCGTGAGCCACGGGCTTATGTGGTGCGCGGCGCCCGTCGCCTCATGTCCCCCGTGGGCGGCGTCCAGAGCGGGCTTTGCCCAGTAGAAGAGGTGGTCTGTGCCGCCGAGGTATATGATGATGAAGGTCACGAAGGCGACGGGTATGAAGGAGAGGGTTAGTATCTCCCCTATCCTCGAAAAGAGCTTGCCCCATTCGGACTTGGCTATCCTCATGAAGGCCGAGAAGATTATCCCGGTCTGCGTTATTCCGAGGTAAAAGACGAAGGTCGTCACGAGCATCGCCCAGAGGCTCGTCGTCTCAGGGGCCGTCGAGACCGTGTAGGCGAAGGATATTATTCCGTTTGCCAGAAGTGCGAGGAGTATCCAGACCATGTCAGACCTTCTTCGATTTAAGCGTTAGTAACGTACGGCGCATAGACGGTCCGCCACTGATCCTTCCCTGAACCGCCCCTGTATGCGCCGGCTATTTGATGCGCCTCGGAACCCCTTATCGGCTCGTCCCTGAAATACCCTTTCCCCTTCGGAGCGCTTACTTGGAGGCGGAGACGGGGACGGCGGCCTTTGGCACGAGGTTGTTCTTTATGTAATTTACTATATGCCACCTGTCGGCCTCGGCGACCGAGTCGCCGTAGCTCGGCATGATGGCAAGCCCGCCGTTCGTGATCGTAAAGTAGATGTCGCCGTTCGCCTTCTTCTGGACGTAGTCGGTAGTAAGGTCCGTCGGAGCGACGTACTTCTGCCCTACGAGCCCCTCGCCCTTGCCGGTATCCCCGTGGCACGGGGCGCAGTAGCGCTTGTACATCGCCTCGCCCCTCTCAAGCGACGCGGTAGTAGGCTCGACCGGGCTCTTGAGCCTGGCGGAATCCGCCCTGTCCTTCACATAGGTGCGCCCGGAAGCCGGGACGACACCCTCGGGCCTCGCGGGAGGCAGGTCCTCCTGCGCCTTGTACGACGGCTGTGAGAACATGTCCCACGACCAGGGCATCGCGTCCGCTATCCCCGGCGTTGCGACGGCCAGGAAGGCTGAGAGCGCGAGCTTAGCTGTTATATTCGGTCTCTTCGACACGTTTGATCTCATTGGCGCCATGATCCCTTAAAATCCTTTCGACCTCGTCGTACCTGCCCCGGAGGTTGCCGTCGATAAGGAGCCCGAAGTAGTCGACGTTTATCTCGGGGTCGTATATCTTCTTCGAAAACGACGGGAGCTTCGAGAAGAAGAGAAAGCTCATGAGAGTGAACATGACCCCTATAAGTATCGTCGTCTCGTAGCTCATGAGGAGCGTGGGCGTTATGGACCATATCGGGCGTCCGCCCCTCGGTAGCACGTACATCGCCGCGGTGCCGAGCGTCAGGAGCAACCCGAAAAAGAGTCCGGCCACCGACCCGATAAAGGTGAAGTACTTGATGTGGTTCTTCCTCGGACCGAGCTTGTGCTCTATCTCGTGGCCGAGGGGAATGGGCGAGAAAATGGTGATATCGTAGCCCGAGCCCTCGAGCCTCTTGGCCGCGTCCAGCAACTCATCCGCGTATGTAAAAAGCCCCAATACCGCCTTGTCCATATTAGTGGTGCCCTCCCCCTTTCCTCATGGGGATGCCGATGTCCTCCTTGACCTCGTATATCGATACGCTCGGCCAGAGCTTTACGAAGAGGAGGAAGAGCATCGCGAAGAAGCAGAACGAACCGAGCGTCATAGATATCTCGACCCAGCTCGGGATGTAATCGTGCCACATGTACGGCAGGAACTTTCTCGGGAGCGAGGTCGTCAGTATCAGATACCGCTCAAGCCACATGCCGACGTTTATGCCGAGCGATACTACGACGCATGCAAGGATCGAGGTCCTGCACTTCTTGAATATGAAGAGGAGCGGCAGTATCGTGTTCGTGAAAATCATGAGCCAGAACATGTACGCGTACGGGGTCGTGAACATGCGGTAGATGAGCGTCTCGTTCTCGGGTGAGGTGTTGGCGTACCAGCCCGTGAAGACCTCTATGACATTTATGTACGACCAGAGGAGCGACATGACGAGGAGGAGCATGCCGAGCTTGTCGAAGTGGTTGAGCGTTATGTACTTCTCGAGCTTCATCGCCTTCCTGAATATTATCATGAGGGTGACGATGCCAGCCGAGCCCGAGTATATGGCGCCGACGACGAAGTATGGGGCGAAGATGGTCTTTGCGAGCCCCGGCACCTTCGAGAGCGCGAAGTCCCAGGAGACGATCGAGTGGACCGAGACCGCGAGCGGTATGATGAAGACCGCGAAGAAGGTGTAGGCCTTAAATAGCCAGTGCCACTCTGAGTCAGTGCCCCTCCAGCCGAGGGCGAGCATCGAATATATCTGCTTCCTCCAGCCCGTGACCCTGTCGCGGACCGCGGCGAGGTCCGGGATAGACCCGAAGTAGAGGAATATCATGGATGACGTCGCGTAGGTGCTTATCGCGAAGACGTCGAACATGAGAGGCGACTGGAAGTTAAGCCAGAGCGACCTCTGGTTCGGGTACGGCACAGTCCAGTAGAAGTTCCAGGGCCTGCCCATGTGGACGAATATGAAGACCGCGGCCGTAGCGACCGAGAAGAACGTCATCGCCTCGGCGCTGCGGTAGATGGAGCGCCGCCACGGGGTCTTGGTGATGAACAATATAGCGGAGAGGAGCGTCCCGGAATGGCTTATGCCTATCCAGAAGACGAAGTTCGTGAGGTATATCCCCCAGAAGTCCGGGGTATTGAGCCCCGTGACCCCCTGCCCTGTATATATCTGGTACGCCCAGGGGAGTATCCAGAAGGCGAGGAACCCCGAGACCGCCCCGGCGAGAGCGATATAGTACCACTTGCCCGTCTGGGTCATGGTCCTGACGACGTCGTCGTTGACCTCTTTGTAGGAGATCCCGCCGCCGGTCGGGTAGCTTAAATCCCGGGACTTGAGCTCGCCGGTCTGGTAATCACTCGTGTGATGTGGTGCCATCGCCCATTACCCTTTTTAGGTATATTACCGAAGGATCGGCATTGAGCTCCTCAAGGAGCCTATACCTCCTCGGGCTCTTCGCCAGTTTAGCTACTATGCTCTCGGGGTCCTGAAGGTCCCCGAAGTATATCGCGCCGGTGGGGCAGGACTGGGAGCAAGCGGGCTTTATGTCGCCGTCCTTTACGGGCTTCCCCTCGTCCTTTGCCTTGTCCTTTGCGGACCTTATCCTCTGTATGCAGAAGGTGCACTTCTCCATGACGCCCATCTCCCTTACGGAGACATCCGGGTTCAACTGCGCCTCGAGCGGCTTCGGCCACTTGTAGGTGAACCAGTTGAAACGGCGCACGTCGTAGGTGCAGTATGTCGCGCAGGTAAAGGTGCCGACGCACCTGTTGTAGACCTGGACGTTAAGGCCGTCCTGGTTGTGGTACGTGGCGTAGACTGGGCATCCTGTCTCGCAGGGCGCCTTCATGCATTGCTGGCACATGACCGGGATAAACTTCACCTTCACGTCCGGGTACTCGCCCTCTACATATCTCTCTATGCGGAGCCAGCTGAAGGCCCTGGACTTTGCGCAATCTTCCTTGCCGACTACAGGGAGGTTGTTCTCGGCGTAGCAGGCGACGACGCACGCCTCGCACCCGTTGCACTTGTCGAGATCTATGACCATCGTCCACTTGTGGTCGAGTTTCGTATAGTATCCGGGCTCCCTGTAGGACTTGAGCTTCCCGGCTATCCTTTCGAGGAATCCGCTCACCTTAGACAACCTCCTTCTTCATCCTCTTGAACTCCGCCGGGGAGACGGTCTGGACGATGCCTCTTCCGAGCTCCTTTGTCGAGCCCTCCATCTTGACCAACCGCTCGCCCGAGCCCCCGCGGGTAATGCGGACGCGCGTGGAGTTGAGCGCGGCCTCTCCGGACCTCGGGTCTTCCTTATAAGGGAGTATTTCTATGGGGTTCGCCCCCCTGCCCTTGGCGTACCTGCCGTAGTGGCTGTGCCCCTGCCCTATAGGCACGGCAACGGTATCGGGCCTTATGCCGGGATACAGGTAGACCGGGGCGCTGATCTTGCCGTATGGAGACTCGACGTTCACGACATCGCCTTCCTTAAGTCCGAGGGAGGCGGCTGTCTTGGGGTTCACCTCGACCCATGTGCCCCATACGACCGAGGTCATCGGGTCCGGCAGCTCCTGGAGCCAGGGCAGGTTCGCGCCCCTGCCGTCCAGGTACGCGGTCTGCGCGTAGGGGATGAGGTAGAAGGGGTATTGACCTTCCTCTCCTTCAAATCTGGCGGGCCCTCCTGTCAGGTGTTCGGATGCACGGGCGGAAACAGTCGCGGTTCTCTTTCGCGGAGGGCCCCACCAGCCGCCATTCTGAAGCGTCTTGTTCCAAAAATCTTCAAAGCCGAGCGTGCCTGCGGCCATCTCGCGGTTACGGGAATAGAGCTCTTTCCACGAGGATTTAAGGTACTCGGCAAAATTCGGAGCGGTTATTTTCGATGCGGCATTGCCGCCGACTGCCTTTGCGAGCTCGATGAATATGTCGCCAAGGGACTTCGTGTCGAATACCGGGCCTACGGCAGGCTGTATGATGGAGGCGACGGGCGCGGCTACTCCCGGGTCCGGGAAGTCGTCTCCCCAGTCCTCGAGCGAGGTGTGCGCCGGGAGAATGAGATCGGCTTGCGCCGTCGTCTCGTCCATGAAGCTTCCGAAGGAGGCTATGAACGGGACCTTCGAGAGCGCCTCTTCGAGTTTGGCCGCCTTCGGGGTCGTGAATACCGGGTTCGCGCCGTAGACGATGAGCGTCTTTACCTTGTCCGCGTTCATTGCGGCGATGAGCGTCGATATCCTCCTGCCGAAGTCGATCTTCTTTCCGCCGCCGAGGTCGTCTCCGTTAGGCATTACGCCGCCGGCTATGCCGATGTTTCCGGCGACCTGGTTCAATATGTTTACGGCAATCGCCCCTGCTATGCCGTTTTCGTAAGATGAGACGGAATCGCCGGCGATCGCCAAAGACGGCCTCGTGCGGGCGAACTCTACGGCTATCGCCTCTATCCTTTCAGCGGATACGTCGCAAATGGAGGCCACGTCCTTTGCCTTGTACCTGGAGAGGACCCCCCTCCAGGCTGCCCCGTCCCTCGCAAGGCCTTTCTCAACTATCGTATTCGCTATGGCGAGCGCGAGGAGCGCTTCGGTCCCGGGCTTTGCCGGCACCCACTCGTCCGCGTTCGCGCCCGTAAGGGAGAGCCTCGGCTCCACCTGTACGAGCTTTCCTCTCTCTCCCGCTCCCTGGCGCATCTTGCCGTAGCCGTTCGAGTAGTTTACCGGAGAGACCCAGGTGGAAGAGAAGTCCGCCCCAAAGGAGAGGAGGTACTTGGTGTTCTCTATGTCGTAATGGGGAACTGAAGCCGACCCCATCGTGGAGAGGTTGGCGAACGCGAGGTTCTTCCTCTGGAAGAGCCCGTAATGTGCGTAGTTAGAGGAGCCGAAGGCCGAGGCAAAATCTCTGACGAGCTTGTCGATCGTGCCGCTCAAAGGCTGGGTGAGGAGGTGGAGCTTATCGGCATCGTTCTTTGATTTAAGCTCAGTAAGGTTCCCGGCGAGCGTCTTTAACGCCTCGTCCCAGGTTATCTCGGTGTACTCGCCGGAGCCTCTCGGCCCCTTCCGCTTAAGCGGCTTCGTTATCCTGTCCGGGTTATATAAGGCCTGTACGCTCGACTGCCCCATGGCGCAGAGCCCGCCCCTGTTGACCGGATGGTCGGGGTTGCCCTCTATCTTTTTCGCGCGCCCCTCCATGACCCTGACGAGCGTGCCGCACCCCGCGCCGCACTGCGTGCAGGCCGAGGCGTACCATGTCGCTACCCCGGGGACTATGTCCTCGGGCGGGATGAGGTACGGGATGAGTTTTGCGCCGGGGGGCTTGGATACCTTCCCGAGGACGAACCCGGCCCCGGCCCCCACGCCGCCTATCCCGATAAATTTTAGAAAGTCTCTACGCTTCATAGCTCTGTATTTTCCTATAGCTACTTATGGCAGGTCCAGCAGTCGCTGCCGTTTTTGACTTCCTTCTTCGAGTGACAGCTAAGACACCAGCCCATCTGAAGCGACGACACCTTCTCTATCCTCGCCATCGAGGCGACGTCGCCGTGGCAGTTCTTGCAGTCGAGCCCCGCCCTCACGTGCCTCTTGTGCGGGAAGTAGACGTGGTCCGGGAGGTTATAGACCTTGACCCACGGTATCGGCTCCTTCTTGTCCCAGTAGGAGGCGACCTTCTGTATCTCCGGGGAATCGGTCTTTATGATCTGGTGGCAACCCATGCACCTCTTCACATTCGGCACGCCCGAGACCCTCGACCTCTCGGCGTAGATGTGGCAGTACTGGCACGGTATCTGGTTGTCGCCTGCGTGTATCTTGTGGCTGAAGTTAATAGGCTGAACGGGGGCCCTGTCGGAGAAGAACTGGTAGTTGACGAAATAACCTATTATAAAGGCGATGCCACCGACGACGGCGTATAAAATGAGCTTTTTCATTTAGGAGATAACGCCCTTGCCTTCGTTTTATTATTCTATAGAAGCGATTGTTTGCTGCAGGCGGCCCGACCCTTCATAAAGCGCTCCACGGCCTATATAAGCCGCCTTCACGCCCGCCTTGCCCAAGGAAAGACTCTTTCGCACGCTCCGCATATCCGTCTTACATTCAACTGGCGGTTGCAGGGACCGGAACCATGCCGCGGGTGAAAACACACCTTGTTTTCACCGATACTCTCTCAGAAGGACAGCGCAGAATGCCAGGGATTAGAATACGATTAATATAAAAATTGGAACTCGGTGCTGGGATATTATACCAGGTACTTTCCCTTGTCAAGGGTTTTTTGGCGTCGATCTACGGCCCCCTGATTTGGCCGGATTTCGGCTCTGTTTCCTCTATGAAACCGCGCGTCGCAGAGGTCAGGCAAGGTCTTTTTTCACGCGGGCCTCTCTCTCTGTGTGCTATAATCCGTTTCCAATGGGGCCATTACTGCTTGAACAGATAACGAGAGAGCTAAATGGATTATTGAAGGACGGCATCGTGTCCAGGATACACGAGCCGGACGAGAGGACCCTTGTATTCAAGGTCTTTACGCGGGGCAAGACCGAGGAGCTCGTCATCTCCGCGCACCCGAGGTTTTCGAGGATACACCTCTCCTCGCGCGAGTTCATAAACCCGGAAGTACCACCGAGGTTCGCGGCTTACTTAAGGAGCAGGATACTGAACGCGCGCATAGAATCCTTCGAGCAGGCAAAAGGCGAGAGGATCGTCCGCATAAGGCTCATCAAGAAAATAGACGGGGAGTGGTCGGCGTTCGGACTCATCATTGAGCTTACGGGCAAATCGAGCAATATTATTTTATGCGACGCCGAGGGTGTCGTGCTGGACGCGCTCAGACACTTCGCCCCGGGCTCGGCGCGAGAAGTATGCCCCGGTGTGGCGCTCCCCCCCCTTCCCCCGCCTCCTCCCATGAAAGAGGAGCCGATCGAAAAAAAAGATGACGAGACCTGGAACGAGGCCGCGGATAAATTCTACTCGGCTCTCCTCGACGAGGAAGGACTCACCCTTGAGAAGAACCGCTTGAGGCGCGTCATAACAGAGGCCGTCAAGAAGGCGGAGCGCAAACTCAAAAACCTCAAAGGGGACGAGTCCCGCGCAGGGGAGGGCCTTCAATACGAGAGACTCGGAGAGATACTCGCGTCCAACTACAACAAGCTCAAGCGCGGGATGAAGGAGATAGAGGCAGACGACTACACGGTCCACCCGCCTGGGAAGGTCGTGATACGGCTCGATGAGAAGCTCGGGCCAAAGGAGAACCTCGAAAAACTCTTCAAGAGGGCGAAGAGGGCGAAGACCGCGCTCTCCCTTTTAAGGGGCAGGATACCAGAGGTCGAAAAAGAGCTTGAGTACCTGGCCTCACTCATGTATGAATGGGAGTCCATAGAGACGAAGGGGGACTTATCCGAGCTTAAAGACGAGCTTATGAAGGAAGGATATATAAAGGAGAAGGGGGTCGCCGCGCCCAAGGAAGAGGAGAGGGCGACACCCGTAAGGAGATACACCTCGACCGATGGCTTCGAGATACTCTGCGGCAAGTCCGGCGCGGGAAACGACCTCATAGTAAAGGAGTACGCAAAAGACGAGGACATCTGGTTCCACGCGGCGAAGATCCCCGGCTCGCACGTCCTCATAAAGACCGCGGGGAGGGCGAAGGAACTCACCAAAAAGACGATAGAGGAGGCCGCCTCGATCTGTGCCTACCACTCCAAGGCGCGGGAAGCCGGCAAGGTCGAGGTAATATACACGGAGGCGCGGAACGTCAAAAAACCCCGTGGGGCGAAGCCCGGTATGGTGACGGTCAGGGAGTACAAGTCGATAGTTGTCAGGCCGAGGGCGGAGGTTTAGCGGGATGGCGCGTCTGGAGCTTTTGAGAATCTAATAAACTTTCTACTAAATATGAAAAAGAGATTTTGCAAGCTTCTCTATATTTTCATCTCCGTTACTCTGTATTTTTTCAATGCAGACGCGAATGCCGAGATGCCGCGAGTTGCTGATATATCGGTATCAGGGATATTCCTGAGCAATCCCGAAAGTACAAAAAAATCCTTTGGTATGTCGCCTGATTTCCGTGAGTCAAGCGATGATTTCCCGACCGTCCAGGTATGCAATTCTGATAAAACCGAGATACTGACCCTTGTATTCCATTACGGAGATGTATTTGACAGCGTAAGCGAGTTTCGTTTAATGCGCGCCGCAAACCCGCCTTCCGACTGCTTGCAATTAACAGAAAGGCTAGAGCATTTCATAACCGGAAAAGGGGTACATCTGGGGATTTCAAAAAAAGAGCTCGTAGAGATATTGGGCGAAGGGTTTACTGAACAGAACCAAACTGATCAAATGATAATCCGATACAGGATCGAAGATGGCCAATCAGGTTTTCTGCGTAAATACAATCTCCCAATATATTACGGCACATATTCCTTCAAAGGTGGCGAATTGGTCAAAGCCGAATTTGGCTTTGTATATCCATAGCACGGCTGAGAAAAAAGCATGTCCATCGGGATACTCATCATAATCCTCCTCGGTGCGGTTATAGGGTTCCCGCCCATATTCCTCTATTTCGATATAAAGGTAAGATGCGGTCCGATCGAACACCTATTCCTACGCGGACTCTTAGGCGGGCTCGTCATATGGCTCGCAATCGCCTGCGTCCTCCTTATAGACGGAAAGTCCGGGGCATTGGGGGTACTCTCGGGCGAGGGCGGGATAATATTCCTCCTGCTCTTCCCTTTCTCACTCATCGGCTTCCTCTCAAGCGGGGTCTTCCTCGCCTGGCTGTACCGGGGGAGAAATAAGCCGCTCCTGTTCAAAAAAGGGACATGAAAAGAAACCTTCTCATAATGGCGGTCACCTTCGTCCTCGCCGCCGCCGTGATCTATATAAAATCGACGATACACCCCCCTGTACCCGAGCCGGCGTTCACGCAGGGCGAAAGGCTCGTCTTCGGATTTCTGACGTCAAGGTCCGACGACGCCCTATTCATAGAGAACACGGTCAAAGAAGGCTTCGGGCATGACGCTCTGCCGGGCGACCAGGCGAGCGATCATTATAAAAAAAAGGGCGGCAAGGTCCCGGAAGGCGCAAAGCCTTTCAAGATAGACTACGATTACCTCAAGGACTTGGTCGAGAACGCGCCGGATGACGGCTACACCGCGGCAGGAGGTTTCATGCTCGTTGACCTCAAGACCGAAGGGTTCTATTACAACACCGACGACGCCTGCGGGGACGACCATGTCACCGTAAAGCTCGTCACCGACGAGTCCGCTACAGGATTTACTGAAGACATCGTCATCATAAAGAAACCCCACCCGAAGTTGAACGGGTTCGAGACCCTGGTCTACGAAAAGAAAGAGATCGCCCCTGAATTGAAGGAAAAGGCAGAGGCGTTCCTTAAGGATAGGCTCGAAGGTCTCAAGGCGGAATCCGGAGAGTTCAAACGCTACATTGACAACGGACTTGTGTATAAGGGGCCTCAACTGAACCTGTACGGGCCGAAGCGAGGCGCGGGGCCGGTCTTCCTTTCAGTAGAATGGACGAGCGAGGGCGGCGAGTCCTCTTGCTGTGTCTCCGGGGTCTTTGCAGTAAAGGACGATGGGCTTGGTTTCGATGAGTTCCTGCCTCTCCGGGCCGGGTCCGGCCTGAAAGAGATAACAAAGGTCTTCAGGCTCTCGGGCAGAGAGTTCGTCTTCGTGACCGCGTGGTTCTGGGAGGGCTCTTCAAGCGCCATATACGAATACAGGGACAAAGCCCCTGGCAGGCTCTACCAGGAATCGAGGCCTCGGGGCGGGTGCTGACGCCGGCGCATAAAAATGGATAAACCCTACATCACGCTCTCGGAGTTCCTTAAGGGAAGGTTCGGAGAAAAGGTCTTCAAGGTCTCGCTCGAGGCGGGCTTCACCTGCCCCAACAGGGACGGAAGCAAGGGCACGGGCGGATGCATCTACTGCAACTCAGAGACCCTCGTCCCCTTAAGCTACACAGGGGAGGACATAAAAGGTCAAATCCTCGCCGGCATGGAGAAGGTGAGGAGACGCCACAACGCGAACAAGTTCATCGCCTACTTCCAGATAAACTCAAACACCTACGCCCCTATCGATTACCTCAAAAAGGTCTATCGCGAGGCGCTCCTCCCGGACATCGTCGGACTCGCCGTCTCAACAAGGCCCGACTGCGTCGACTACGAAGTCCTCGACCTACTAAAAGAGCTTAAGAAAGAACGCTTCCTCTGGCTCGAGCTCGGGTTGCAGACCGCGAACGACTCTACCCTTCTCTCAATCAACAGGGGACACACCGCCTCCGAGTTCAAGGACGCGGTAGAGAAAGCGCGCCGGAGCGGTATCGACGTCTGCGCCCACGTCATCATCGGGTTGCCCGATGAAACGCGGGACGACATGCTCGGAACCGCCCGGTTCCTCGCCGACTCCCGCGTCTGGGGGGTAAAGTTCCACCAGCTCCAGGTGCTCAAAGACACGCCCCTCCTCAAGCTGTACGAAGAGGGCAAGGTCAAGACCCTCTCCCTTGACGAGTACGCCTCCATCGTTGCAGACTCCTTGATGATACTCCCGCCCTCGACCGTCATACACCGCCTCTCCGGCGACGCGCCGCTTAAATACCTCGTCGCCCCCAGATGGGGCGCGAACAAGTTCATCGTCGCCGAGCAAATAGAGAGGCTCCTCAAACTCCGGATTGAGGTGAACTCCGAAAAGGTGTAAAATTATTTACATGACTACGCCCGAAGAGATAAAGGCAGAGGACAAGAAGATAAGACTCCTCAGAAGGATGGTCGACCTCACCATGTCCATCATAATAGACACGGAGATGACCCTCGAAGAGGCCTCCCGCCACGCCGCCGGAGTGCGCGAGTTCGCCATCCGCCTCTTCCCCGGAAAAGGTGACGTCTTCGACCTCGTTTACGGACCAAGGCTCAAAAGACTCCTTAGAGACAAATACATGCTGAGCTAATACCGCTCAAGACCTGGGGGGACTTTCTTAAATTGCGCCCGGCGCGCACATCTTCAATCGGAACCTTTGAGGCTTATTAGGCCTCTAACAATTTATGTAAAATTGCCCGTCCGGCGAGGACCAGGAGGTATTATGGCAGACCCGCGTGTAACAAAGCTTGCTTCG
Source organism: Deltaproteobacteria bacterium (assembly GCA_016218095.1). Taxonomy (GTDB): domain Bacteria; phylum Desulfobacterota; class GWC2-55-46; order GWC2-55-46; family GWC2-55-46; genus GWB2-55-19. The sequence continues at coordinate 17,193 of JACREV010000060.1, forward strand.
ATCCTTGTGAACCACTCTATTTCCGCAAAAAAGGGCGACACTGTAATGATAAGCTCCTCATCCGAGCTCGCCAAACCCCTCGTGCTTGAGGTCTACAGGGAGGTATTGGAGGCCGGGGGGAACCCCTTCACGTCGATCGCGTTCGAAGAGACGACGAACCTCTTCTTCGATTACGCATCGAAGGACCAGATACGGAACTTCCCGAAGGTGAGGATGTTCGAGGCGAAGAATATCGACTGCTTCGTCACCATCCGGGCGTCCGCGAACAAGAAGGCGCTCTCTAATGTGGATTCCTCGAAGATAGCCGAGAGGGCGAAGGTCATAAGGCCGATAAGCGAGGAGATAGTAAACAACAAGAGGTGGATACTCACGAATTTTCCGACGAACGGCCTCGCTCAGGAGGCGGACATGTCTCTTGCCGAGTACGAGGACTTCCTCTACAACGCCACCAACATCGACTGGAACAAGGTGAAGCAGAAGGAGATGAAGCTCAAAGCCGCGCTCGACAAGGCGAGTGAAGTGCGGATAGTCGGCAAGGAGACCGACTTGAAGCTCTCCATAAAAGGGAGGAAGGCGATACCCTGTTACGGAGAGAGGAACATGCCCGACGGCGAGGTCTTCCTGTCCCCGGTAGAGGACTCGGCCGAGGGCTACGTCTTTTACGAGATGCCCGCGATATACCAGGGGCGCGAAGTCACAGGCATAAGGCTGAAATTCAGCAAGGGCAAGGTCGTCGAGGCCCGGGCTGACAAGAACCAGGACTTCCTAATAGCCATGCTCGATACCGACAAGGGGGCGCGGTTTTTGGGTGAATTGGGGGTCGGCGTAAACTACGGGATACAGAAGTTCACGAAGGACATATTGTTTGACGAAAAAATCGGCGGCACCGTCCACCTCGCCGTCGGCAGGTCATATGAGCAGGCCGGAGGCAAGAACTCTTCGGCGATACACTGGGACATGATAAAGGACCTGCGGCAGGGCGGCGCGCTCTACCTCGACGGAAAGGCGATACAGAAGGACGGGAAGTTCCTGATCTAAAAATTGTCATTTTTCCTGATCTCTGCGTCAGGTCGGAAATAAAAATGCTCACATATTACCCATATATGCTCCGCTTTTTATTTCCGCCCTTCCTTGACCTCAGAAAAAATTCCTAATTTTTAGAGGCAATCATAAAACGCCCGAGGGGTAAACACCCTCAGGCGTTTTTGTCTCAAACGCAAAACAGCCTCTTACCCCGCCCTCTCGCTCCAAAAACCCTTGACACACTTTTCAGCAGAAGATATTATCGATTGAAGGTTTTAAAGGCCTCCGGGGAACGTTCAACGCCTCAAAATAAAAGAAAAATCCCGAGGGGGGTAGCGAGGATGGAGATGGAGAAGATAGTAGAGAAGTCCTTCAGGGACTCCGTGAAGGCTAAGGAGCGTTTCTTCACGAAAAAGAACATGGCGCTCGTCGTCGAGGCCTCAGAGGCGATAGTCTCGTCTTTCAAGTCAGGCGGAAAGCTCATGCTCATCGGCAACGGCGGCTCTGCCGCAGATTCCCAGCACATAGCCGCGGAGTTCGTCAACAGGTTCGAGATAGAGAGGCCGCCTTTGCCCGCGCTCGCGCTCACGACCGACACCTCCGACCTCACATCCATCGGGAACGACTATTCGTTCGACCAGGTCTTCTCAAAGCAGATACGGGCGCTCGGCAAAGAGGACGACGTGCTCCTTGCCATATCGACGAGCGGGAACTCGGCGAATGTATTGAAGGGGATCGAGGCCGCGAAGGCGCTTAAGATAAAGACGATAGGGCTTACCGGCAAGGACGGCGGCAAGATTGCGGATAAGGTCGACATACTCCTTAATGTGGACTCCAAGACTACCGCGAGGATACAGGAGACGCACATCACGATCTGCCACATAATCTGCGAGCTTGTAGACCACATGCTCTTCCAGAAGGTTTAGCTCAAGAGATGCCATCCAGGAAAAAATTCAAGCCGATCTCGTCAAAGGGCCTCAAGACCTATTCGATAAGGGAGAGGAAGTCCAAGGTCTCAGTCGGAGACTTCGCCCGCGTCCCCGAAAGGGGGGCTTCCTTAAGTGAGTTCCTCGATGGGCTCCCGAACATACTCGCGGCCAAGGACTTAAAATCCGTCGCCTCGGCGATCGTAAAGGCGAAGCACGGCGGGAAGACCGTCGCCCTCGGCATGGGCGCGCACGTTATAAAAGTAGGGCTGGGACCCCTTGTGATCGAC
>JACREV010000058.1 GCA_016218095.1 Deltaproteobacteria bacterium
CCCGCCCGTATATAAGGGCTGGGAGACCTTGAGCTCTACCTTGGACGCCGTCTCGGGCTGGGTCACGAAACTCCCGGAGGACTTCTCCTCGGAGTACATCGTGTAGCTCCCCTCGGCCGTGACCGTAGGGAGTATCCTCGATGTCGCCTTGGTGATCGACAGGTCGGATTGTCTCACGCCCTCGGCGGCTATCCTCACTGCCTCGTTCGACCCTATGGCTAGCGCCCAGGCCTCTTCGAGCGTTATGCGCCTCGGCCCCTCTGCAAAGGCGCCGGGTGAAAAACAAAACGGTACCGCGAGCAGGACCAGACAAAGAGTTATAACGCGTGCATGGCGGGCCATATTACCTCCTCCGCATTCCTTCAAAGAATATGTCGACAAAGGCGGCTACGACCGCCTCGTTCGGCCTTGTAAAATATTTCTTGAGCCCGTATAGCTCCTGGGCGATGCTGTATTGGATGACCATACCCATGAAGGCCCTCGCCGCGAGCGCCGGGTCGGTCTGTTTGAAAATGCCTTCCTTGATGAGCTCCCTTATGCGGGTCTCAAGGTACTCGATGAGCTCAAGGGCGCGTTTTCTGACAAACATCTCCGAGAGGCGGTGTCTCTCGATGGCGCTGTAGGTAAAAAGCCGGAGGAACGACGGGTCCTTCTGGTGCTCCTCTATCAGGATCGACGCAAGGGTCGAGAACATCTCTCTGCCTTTTTTTTCCTTGAGTATCGCGATCAGCATCGGCTCTCCATTCTCGTCCGAGCAATGGAAGTCTATGATCGCGTCATAGAGGTCTTCCTTTTTGGAGAAGTGCCTGAATATGACGGCCTCCGAGATGCCGGCCTTTTTCGCTATCTCCCGCGTGGTAGTGCCCTTGAAGCCCTTTTTGGCGAAGAGGTCTGTCGCGACCTTGACTATCTGGGCCTTTCTCTCCTCGCCGGACATCCTTTTGGTGGTCTTGTTAACGGTCCTTTTTGTCGCCTGCATCTTGAGCCGCCTTTAAGGGGGGGCGCGCCGTCCGGCGCAGGCCCCCACGGGTTGTAAGTAAGTGCTTACTTGTTATACCGGCAAAAAAGGGTTTTGTCAATAGGGCCGTGCGATGGAGGGTTTTAAGGAATAAATGCGTGAGGAAAGCGGCCTTCTCAAGGGCGGCCCAGTCCGCCGGGAGAGCTGAGCGAAATACCCGGCGATGAATGGATGAGCCCGCTTGAATCGACTATAACGGCCTCAATGCCCTTAAGGGATTTAATGAGCTCCATCCCGGCTTCAACCCCCATGACGAATACGGCGGTCGAAAGGGCGTCGGTCGTCTCGGTATCGGGTCCGATGATGGTCACCGACCTCGTACCCCGCGCCGGGTATCCGGTCTTCGGGTCCATGATGTGGTGGTAGAGTACGCCGTCTTTTACGAAGAACCTCTCGTAGTCACCGGAGGTCGATATCGAGATGTTCGATACATCGAGCGTGGCCAAGAGCTTATCTTTATCCCTCGGGTCGCGTATCCCTATCTTCCAGGGGCCGTCGTCCCCCCTCCCCTGCACCCTCATGTCCCCGCCGGCCTTGACTATCGCGTCCTTTATGCCGCGAGAGATTATTCTTTTCATCGCGCGGTCGACGGCGTAGCCTTTCGCTATCGCCCCGAGCCCGATGGCCATGTACTTTCTCTTCAGGAAAACGGTCTTTTTAGAACGATCGAGGACTATATCCCTGTAGTCCACGAGCCCTATTCTTCCGTCGACCTCCTCCTTTGACGGGAGCCGTTCGCTCCCCGGAGCGAACGACCATAACCCTCTCATCGACGCCCATGTGATGTCGAAGGCGCCGTTCGAGGCCTCTGAAATTAGAACGGCATCCGATATTATCTTGAAGACCTCGTCAGGGACGGCTACGGGCTTTATCCCCGCATTCCGGTTTACTTCCGCAACCGGCGTCCCCTCCATCCATTCGCTCATGAGTGATTCGATCCGCGCCATCTCTTCCGAGACGGATGAGAAGGCGGCCTCCGCCGAAGAGGCTTCAGAGGCCGATACGGTAATCTCAAGGTCGGTCCCCATTATTGTGGTTTTTTTGAAAAAAAGCCCGGCTTGCGCAAAGGACGGAAGGAGCGAGGATAAGAGGAGGAGCGCAGTGATGGCGAGCGGTATTCGTTTGATGAAAAATCCCATGACGGAAATATATCAGGTTTGTCCGGCAGTTTTCAATCCCATAAGGCTACTATAAAAATAACAATTTTTATGAAAAAAAAAGGCGGGGAGGCCTTTAGGGCCTCCCCGAAGGGGGGTGGGGAGCGGCGGGCGGATTTGCGGGGGTTTCAGGGCATGAACACAACGGAGGCTATCGTAACAATGATCGCAAGGTTCGCAATTATCTCGAAGATGCCGGTGGCTGTCATGACCCCTTTCCTCTCATCCATTTTCGTCCTCATCCTTACGCCTCCCATTATAGAGATCGGAGATTAGCAGGGTTGTTGAAAAACAACCTGCTAAAGCAATCCATGGAAGGATTGCCAAATTGCGAGACATGAAAAGGCGAGCAATTTGTGAGACTTGGACGGATTTACTCCGGCCAAGTCGTTGTTGAAAAAGCCATGGAAGGACTTTTTCAACACCCTGTTAGAACAAAATTAACTCAAGGCGTCCATTACGGGTCCATGATACAGCGCATGGAAAATCTTTTCGGTGAGTTTTGTTACGGGTGGGCGGGATTTCAGTGCTTACGAAGGTATCCTCTTGATTACAAATGGGTTTTCGGGTCCAAAAAAATTCGGGCCCGGCCAAAAATGGCCGGGCCCGAATGGGTCGGAGAGATCTAGAAAAGGAGCCTTATCGCCGCCATTATTATATGGGCGTTTACGCCTATCGTCTCGGTGTAGTACTCGTACTTCCCTTCTATGGTGCCGAGTTTGACGCTGTCGAAGAGCTCTTCGCCCTCCTTGAAGAGATACGCGAGCTTTGCCCCGTAAAGGTTGGAGTCGAGCGCCTCGAGTTGGGGCGACGACGACTTGAACTCGTCAGTCGATGAGTAGCTGTCCTTTACGAAGAACGCTGCGGTCTGGGTGTAGTACCTGTAGTTCAGGCGGAGCAACCACTCCTCCGAGAGGTACTTATAGTATTCAACGTCCCCGGTATACGAGGTTATGTCCCAATCGTCGTTGTAGTAGCGCGCCGTGAGCTTTATCGACGAGCGGTCGAGGAGGCCGCCGGAGAAGTAGTGGTTTATGCCCGCGAGATACGCGTTCCTCGACCTCGTCTCCGGGAATACCTCCTCTACGCACGTGGCTGTCTCCTCTGTGCAGGTGTCGGCGGTGACGCCGTCTACCGGCACGAGCCTTATGCCCTCGGACTGGAATCCGCTGGACTCATTCCTCGAATATCCTATTTGCGCGATGGTGAACGGCGTCAAGACCTGCGTCACGCCGACGAAAAAGTTATCCACATTCTTGTCTTCCGAGTTGTCCATGAACTTGCCGTTTACCGTGTCCATGTTCCTCGAATAACCGAGCGTAAGGGTGGTGTTCTTCTCGAAGAGGTCTTTTTTGAGCGTGACGGTCGGGGTGAGGGACTTGTAATCGGATTCCGTGCTGTAGTCCAGGTAGGCCTCTGCCGCTATTATGTTGTTGAAGTTACGCGATACGCCGAGCGTTAAGGCGTGGCGTGTGTCGGTAGCCGAGCCCCCGCCGGCAGATGATACCGCGCTCGAGGCCCCTGAGACGGCTGAGACCGCCCTGTGCTTGTAGAGGGCGTCGTCGTCGCCCTCATCGTCGCCGCCGCCTTCGCCGCCCCCCTCGCCACCTTCGGTGTCCGGGTTTATGAGGTCGATGTTGTACTTGAAATATACCGAGGTGTCGAGGTCGACGTCCTTATTTAACGCGAAGACGCCGGAGTAGACCGAGACGTTGTTGTTGAAGCTGTGGATATAGCCTTCGACCTTCGAGTAGTCCTCGGCAGAGGCCTTCTCCGGGATGAACGAGCAGATAATGGCCGCGACAGCCCCTGCCGCGAGTATCCTTTTAATTGCAGCCACAGCCACCTCCGCTTACGCCGAAACTTCCCACGCTCCCCTCCCTGGTGCCGAGGAAGTGTTCCCGGACGGACTTCTCTTCCTTGTTGTAGTCGAACTGCATGATGGGGTCGGCGAGGTACTCCCTCTCCCACGGCTTCACGTTCGCGCACCCGGCGGCTCCGGCGAGCGCTCCGAAAAGGAGCGCGGCATAGGCAAGCTTTCTCATAAAAAAGGTACTCCTTACTTTAAGAGCGATTCTATTTCAGCGGCCCATTCCTTTGCGTCATCGTCCCTGTAGCCGTAATGCGCGTAGCGTATGACGCCTTCCTTGTCAAGTATGAACGAGGTGGGCATGGCCCTCGCCCCGTACTTGGGGATTATCTTCGAGTCGGGGTCGAGGAGTATGTGAAAATTGCCGGAGAGCCCCGGCATCCTCGAGAGGAAGTCGTCGACGTGCGACCTCTTCCTGTCAACGTTCACCGCGAGGACCACGGCGTCGGGCGCGTAGTCCCTTATGAAGCTGTTGAGCTCCGGGAACTCCTTTTTGCAGGGCGGGCACCAGCTCGCCCAGAAGTCTATGAAGACCACCTTGCCCCTGAAATCGGAGAGGGAGACCGGTTTGCCGTTAAGGTCCTGGAGCGTAAACTCCGTCGCCTTCGAGTTCACTATCCCGGCCAGCGCCGGGGATATCATGAAAAGCGCAAGGAGAAGCCCTGAAAAGATCATTTTTGCCCTGCTCATGAGTCCCTCCATTTTTGTGAAAACATTTTACAGCCGATAGATTAAAGGAAGATTAGA
>JACREV010000059.1 GCA_016218095.1 Deltaproteobacteria bacterium
GGAGACCTCGGAACCGTCGATCGGGCAGATGATGTGTTTGTACTCCATTTGTTTTTCTCTCCTTAGGCGTAGTCTATCAGAATATCAGGCAACTGGCAAGCGTCCGGCCGGATTATCGGGACACGCCTGTCCCGCGCCTTACGGAGCGGTCCGTCGAGCCCTTGATGCCGCTCTCCGGATGAACAAAAGGGTACCGTTCTTTCGAACGGTACCCCTCTGGAACCTAGAAAAGCCGCTCTTTAGGAGTAGGTCTTGACCTCTTGGGCGCTCTCTATTGCCTTGCCGCCCTTGCCGACCCAGGTGCGGGTCCAGCGGCGCTGGGCAACCCTCAAGACTATGAATACCAGCGCGGAGAATATACCGAAGGCTATGAAGCCGTAGGAGAAGGAGCCGTAGTACTGCTTGGAGATGCCCATGGCGTTCGGGATGAATCCGCCGCCGAGCGCGCCTATCTCGCCTATCATCGAGCCGGCTACCGCTGTAGTTACCGGCCAGCGGAGCGGGACGAGCTGGAAGAGCGAGCCGTTACCCATGCCGAGGAAGGCGAATGTGCACATGAAGAGTATCGTAGTAGTCGTGATCGACGGCATGGTCGAGTTTACGAACATGAGGATCGTGACCATGACGAAGACGAGGGTGAGCGAGTTGATGCCGCCCCACCTGTCGGATATGTAGCCTCCGAGGATGCGTATGCCGCTGCCCATGACCGCCGCGAGCATGGTGAGCTGTCCGGCCTGTATCTTGGTGACGCCGAACTGGTCGTGGAAGTAGGTCGGCAGGAAGTTGGAGAGGCCTATGAACCCGCCGAAGGTGATGATGTAGATGGCGTTGAAGACCCAGCCGTCCTTCTCGACTAGGCACTTGAGCATTTCTTTCAGGCTGTGATCGTCGCTCCTGTCCGGTGGCTCCTTGGCGAATATGAGCATTACGAGGAACGGGATGAGCATGGTGAGCGCCGCGAAGCCGTAAACGGTCTGCCAGCCGTACGTTGTGGCGAGCGGCGGGGCCAGGAGGACCGCGAGGACCGTGCCGCTATTTCCCGCGCCGGCTATGCCCATCGCAAGGCCCTTGTACTGCGGTGGGAACCAGCCGGAACCGAGGGATAAGGCGACGCCGAAGCTCGCGCCGGCTATACCGAGGAGGACGCCCATCGCAAGCACGTCGTTATAGGTGCTTACCGCCATGTAGCCGTAGATCATCGCGATGAGTATGAGACCCATCTCGACGAGCGCGGCCCGCTTCCTCCCTATGTACTGCGATAAAACGCCCAGCGGGAACCTCATGATGGCGCCTGACATGATAGGCACCGAGATCATGAAGCCCTTCTGGGCCGGGGTCAGGGCGAAGGCCTCGCTGATGAACGGGGCCATGGCGCCGTTGAGCACCCAAATGGCAAAGCAGAAATCGAAGTACAGGAACGAGGCGAACAGGGTCGGCGGGTGACCAGCCTTTAAGAATGTCTTGAAGTTTGCCATTTCTCTCCTTCTCTCCTTTCTGAAATTATCCACCCGGATTGCCAACACATAAGCGGAAAGATGGTTTAGAGGGCGTCTTTTGGAGAGCCTGGAGGCGGTGCCGTGGCGCGGGCTTAGGTTATCTGGCAGGTAATTGGAATTTCTTTAAATAAATATTACTTTCGACCCTGGCCAGGATGTACTTATGCCCTTTAGTGAATAAGCCCCTCGAATCCACCCTTTTTCCGTATTATGATGTTGGTCAGTTACTCTAAATCTAGCAACTTTGCTGTTTTATGTCAAGACTTAAAATCGAAATAAGTGGGGTAAAATGTGAAATACGCCAGTAAATTATTAAAATAATATATGTAAATCAACTACTTGGCTTGTGGGGCGTTTTTGCGTGACGGATCGGAAAAATGCCCCATTAAGGGGCTGGATGCAGGCCTGCGCGCGTTTGCGAGAGTTGCGCAGGATCCGTTTCATCTTGTCTTGAGTATATCTGTATACAGCCGGATACGTTACGAGATGGTAACATGACACGCTATGGTCTGGCTTTATGGGGGATCGACACGCGAAACGGTTTTTTTTAAACGTCGTACTGTTACCGTTCCGTAACACGGCTTGGTCCTGCTCTCGGGGTGCTGTTCATCTGCTCACATGGATTTAGAGCCGCAAATCAAACCTTTTGAGGCGCGCGGGAAAGGGGTGCGCCCACATGGTATGTTTATTGCTTAATCTTTATCCTGATAAAGCCCTGAAAACGGAATGGCGAAAAAAAGCGCCCTCGCAAAGAAACCTCTTTACACGGTATTTCGATTGTGGTATTAAGCCACGGAACCTGAAAATGACTGTGGCGGGGGAGGCTGGCGCGGCTTGAGGCGCCGCCGGGAAAGGGCCTGATAAAAGGCCGGCCAGGTCTGCGCGGTGATACGCGTTCTGACCTGTAATGGCGCGGTCAAAGTCTCTGTCGGACGCTTGGAAACGGCGATAGATATATATGGTGGACAGCGGCGCATATTTGTATTATAATCGCGTCCATAATTTTAAAATCGAATGCGGCTGTCCGGTTTTTTTTCCTGGGATCGAAAAAAAGCTGGACAGGCTTTTTTGAATCTGGTAATTTACGGCCTGCCCAACCGGTCCGTCCTGACACGGAACCGGGGAAACAGGGCGGTCGGCGTTAAACCCCATATAAACCCAAAAGAAAAATACAAAGGCTTTTTATCCGGAGGACTCGGTAACAGGTGAGTCAATCTATCAGGATAGCGATCGTCCGCCTCTGCAAGTGCATTATCTACATGGCCGCGGTGCGTCTGTGCCCGGCCGTGAGGAAGAAGGCATGCGGCTACGGCATCGCTGTAGAGTTTATCCCTTGCATCGAATCCGCCGAGGCCGGTGAGGCCTCGGGCGCCATTTCCATTTTCGGCAAATTCATCTCATCCATCCCTGCGGCTGCAGGGCCCTTCAATTGCGCTGACGCGTTCGTATTCGATTACCAGGACCATTTAGCAGAGCTCGGGACGAAGCAGGCCGCCGAGGAGTCTGAGTCTGCCGCGGAATACATGAGCGGCGGAAAGCCCTTGAAGACCGGCTTCGACCTCATCCGTCTCACCTTGAATCTGGCGAGGGGGAACCTTGAAGGCTCATCCTTCGCCGTTGCGATCCCCTGACAAAACAAACGGGAACACAGCCAGGCCCCGAGAGTCAGACCGCAGGCCCTTTTGGGAGGGCCGCTCGGGTTTACATACGCTATCTATGGGCGGTCATAGATATATATAAAAAAGAAAGAGCAGTAAAAAAGGAGGTGTAGGGTATGGATTTAAAGAGTTGTAAAAGGGTTTTCTGGAAAGGGCTGCAACTCGGTTTGGCCGCGTTCCTCGTCACGGGCGCTGTTGTGACGGTCGAGGCCGCTGACCAGGCCACTCCGGCCCCGGCTGTTGCTCCGGCTGAAGCGGCGCCTGCTGTCGAGGCTGCTCCGGCCCCTGCAGAGCCTGGTGATGCGAGGCTTGGTGAGCTCTACTTCACGGGCGGCAAGAGGTTTGCAAGCGGCGCGCCTCCGTGTATCTCGTGCCACAGCGCAAGCGTCGGCTCCCTTGGCGGCGGCGTGCTTGGCCCGAACCTGACGAAGGTATACGCCGACGAGTCTAAGAACCCGCTCATCAATTCGGCGTGGATCAACAACCCGTCGACCCCCGTCATGGGCACTGTATTCTCCAACAGGCCGGTTGGCGACGACGAGGTCGGGCACTTGAGGGCGTTCTTCGCTCAGCAGGCTCAGGGCAACGTGGCACCCTCTTCGACCGGGACCTTCACGATCGTGGGCATAGGCGGCTTCATAGGCATACTGATCATATTCAACATAATCTGGAGCGGAAGGTACAGGAACAGGAACAAGGGCACCGCCCACGATGCCTTATGGAGAAACTACGGCGGAAAAGGAGGAAGGTAAATGTCTAACTGGATACAGGATGAAATCAACCCCGGGAAAAGGGGATGGGAAGAGTTCTACAGGAACCGCTGGCAGTATGACAAGACCGTAAGGTCGACTCACGGCAACAACTGCACCGGCGGCTGCTCCTGGATGGTATACGTAAAGGACGGCATCATCACGTGGGAGCTCCAGGCCGTTGACTACCCGAAGCTCGATCAGTCGCTGCCGCCTTACGAGCCGCGCGGCTGCCAGAGGGGTATCTCCGCCTCCTGGTACGTCTACAGCCCCGTAAGGATCAAGTACCCCTACGTCAGGGGCATCGTCATCGACGCCTGGAAGGAAGCGAGGTCGAAGCACTCCGACCCCGTCGACGCCTGGAGGTCGATCGTCGAGAACGCCGAGCTCTCCAAGAAGATAAAGTTGTCGAGGGGCAAGGGCGGATTCCGCAGGTTTGACTGGGACACCGCC
>JACREV010000065.1 GCA_016218095.1 Deltaproteobacteria bacterium
CGAACATCTTCTTGAAGCTGAAGTCGGTGAAATTGTTGTGGTAGATGTAGTCGAGGTAGTGGTCTATGTCTATGAGGAAAGAGGCCGCCCAGAAATACGCCGCCCCGCTCCCTATCGACGGGTAGAGCGCCGCGGCCGCGATTCCGCCGTATATGACATGGTCTTTAGGGCTCATTTTTATTCTCTTTTAGGGTTGAATAGGTGTGCCAGCCGCAATCCCGTCGCTTTAGCGGCGGGTCAAGGCTGGCAAATAAAAATGACCTTCCATACCATCAAAATTCTCCGTCATTTATGGCGGAGAATTTTAATACCCCGCAGCTTGCTGCGCTTTTGTAAAAGATCTTTTGCGCGCTGCCGCGCGCTTTTCGGGGTATTGGACTCCGCTCGCTGTCAAGTTCACTCGCAATAGAGGGCCGGAGCTTGCTCGTTCGCTCTCCTTATGCTCGCTACGCAATACCCCTCCGGTATTTTGTTAAAGAACGATACAAAGACCTTCTTCAATGGAATTTGGAGATTTTTAAGATACCCCATGGCATGTAAAATACGCAGGGTTCACTCGGAATGTTTGAACTTTTCCAGCGTAAAGCTTTCGTATATCCCCTTAAGCGTGTTTATGAAGGAGAACTTCATCGGGTATATCCTTGTCTTCACGAGATACGCCTTGACGAGAAAGTACGCGACGAAGTATGTCCTCGTGAAGGGGAGCTTTATAAGACGGTTCACTATGAGGTCTCTTAAAGACGGCTTCCACAGGCAGACCGTGGAAAGCAGCGAGAGGTTCTGCTGGAGGAGCTTCTCTTTATCGCTGAAGCACTTCAACGGGGAGGCCGACTGGTAGCTCATGTGGAGCTTGTCGAAGTCGCCGTCGAAATCCCCTCGCTCAATGGCGTACTTCGCCAGCTCCGTCTCAGGGTACGGGAAAAAGAGCGGGAACTCGCCGAGGGTGACGCGGCAGCGAAGGTTCAGGTCCAGCGATTCGATATCCTCCTTGAGCGTTGTTCCGGGGATGGCGAATATCGTGTTCGAGAAGGTCGGTATCCCGTGCTTGTGGCAGAGGTCGAAGGCCGCCGTCATCGTCTCCCTGGTCATGTTCCTCTTCAAGACCTCGTTTCTGATCCTGTCGCTGCCGCTCTCTATCGACATCGACAGGGTCTTCAACCCGGCTTTTTTAAGCTTAAGGAGTATGGATTCGGTCAGGAGGTTCGCCCTCATGAGGCAGTGGAACGGGACGCCTACCTCGCGCGGATACTTCTCGGAGAACTCATCGAGCCATTCGTCGTCCTTCAATATGAATATGTCGTCGTAGAACTTTATGAACTGGGTGTCGTAGTTCTTCTTTAATTCCTTCAGCTCCGCGACGACCCTCTCCACGCTCATCCTTGAGACCAGGGTCCCCTTGCCCTTGTAAAGGAGGTTGTATTTGTGGTTGAAACAGTAGGTGCACTTGTACGGACAACCCCTGCCGACCATGAACGAGCGCATGGGAAACCTCCCCAGGCGCGTGGAGGCGTAGAATAGCTCACGGTCGAGAAACGGCAGGTCGTCCAGGTGCGTGCGCCTGTTTCTGATGGGCAGGGGGGCGCTCTTTTTGAAGTTGTCTTTTGTCACGATATTGGGGATCGAGTCGATGGAGCCTTTTTTCTCCAGCGCGTCAAGGAGTTCGGGCCACGCGTCGTCTCCCTCTCCCACGCAGAGCGCGTCGAACGGATACTTCTCGATTATCTCGGGGAAGAAGGTCGCGTGCGGGCCGCCTATGACGGTAAAGATATTCTTACTTACGGACTTGACCGTCGCGTTGGCGGCGAGGTAGTACTTGTGCTCGCCGGTCTTGGCGCTGAAGGCGACGATGTCAGGGGAGAAGAGGGAGAGTTTGTCTTTCAGGTCCCCCCGCGCCAGGACCGATACATCGGTCCTGTGCCCTTTTTTTTTGGCCAGGGCCGACAGTAGCATTATCCCCATCGGGTCAATGTATTCGAGGTCTTTTATTACGAAGAGGATCTTCAATTGCCGCTCACAGCTTCGATTCGCCTTGAGGGTGAGCCGTAGCGCACTCTTTCCCTGACCCTGACCTCCCAGAAAAGAGAGGCTATGGCGCTAAAGACGCTTGCGATGTTTTTAAGTTTGAATGCCTTGGACCTGCCCTTTGACCGCTGGCTGATCTCCACCCCGACCTCCATGAAGCTAGAGCCCGAGCGCAGCAGTCTCACAAGTATTGCCGCCATGTACGCGAACCCCCATGTCTTCATCGGGACTTTTTTTAAGAGAGAGCTTTTGATGACGCATGTGCCGTTATAGTACATGAGGTCAAGGCCGAAGGCGGTGTTCATGCCTGTTACGAACATCTTCGATATCACCCTCCTTGAAAGCGGCCTCACATGCGTGTTGGCCGTGTAGGGGACCACGAGATCGGCCTTGCCGATGAGGGCGAATACCCGCTTTATGGCCTCCGCGGGGATCTCGTTGTCTCCGGGGACCATGATGATGTAGTCCTTTGTCGCAAGCCTCACGCCTTCGGTATAGTTATATCCGAACCCCATGTTCTTCGGGTTATGGATGACCTTTACC
>JACREV010000057.1 GCA_016218095.1 Deltaproteobacteria bacterium
ATCACTATCATGGCTAAAGGCTCCTTATATGCTCGTTGCGGTGAACGGGATTATTGCGAGGTTGCGGGCGCGCTTTATCGCCTCGCATACTACCCTCTGGTGCTTGGCGCAGGTCCCGGAGATCCTCCGGGGGACTATCCTGCCCCTCTCGGTTATGTAGGGGCGCAGGGCCTTGGCGTCCTTATAGTCTATGGTAAGCTCCTTGATCTTGCAGAAGCGGCAGACCTTCTTCTTCTGGTAGGGGCGTCTGTCGCCCCTCTCAGGGCGTCCGCCCTCGCGCTGGGGTCTCTCGTTAGCCATTTGCGTTACCTCCTTCGGCGGTTACCGGCGCGGCAACGGCTTTTGCGGCTTCCGCGGCGGCCAGTGCCTTTGCGGCCTTCTCCTTCGCCTTCTTCGAAAGCTTGGGAGGCTTCTTGCTTATGATCCTCACGGTCTGGTAACGGAGGACGTTTTCGTTGAGCTTCATGAGCCTCTCGATCTCCTTGGAGACCTCGGGGGCGCTCTGGTACTCCATTACGAAGTAGTACCCTTCGTTCTTCTTCTCGATAGGGTAGGCGAGCCTTCTTCTACCCCATTCGTCCAGCTTGGTGAGCTTTCCGCCGCCCGACTCCAAAGAGCCGGTGGCCTTCTGGATGAACGCTTTTACCAGTTCATCCCCCGCATCGGACCTGACGATGCAGACCGTCTCGTACTTGTTCACAGTCCCTCCTTATGGTTCCCCTTGTGATAAGGGTTCGCGCCTGAAGGCGCAAGGATTTTACGGTTGCCGGGCTCCTTTGTTAAGCAAAACCCGTTATGCCCCTATGGCATGTCCCTGAGTAAAGAGATTATATACTATTTCCAGACGATTTAGGCAAGGGTTTTTTGGAGGGGATATTTGTCGGGATGGAGGCGGGATAGGAAGGTATTTTTAGTTAACTTATTGGAAACGTTGATAATTTAAGGGGGCAGGTGACTTTTGCGGGTTCAGGTTTGTAACCTGAACCCTTTAATTCGTAACCCGATAGCGCCTGTATTGGCTATTCAAATCTTTCGCCAAAAGCCCTTTTGCGCGCCTCCGCGCGCTTGCGCAGGGGCTCCAAGCGCTTTCTCCCTCCCCGTCCCGCTCGCCTCCGCCTCCCTGAGGCGCTCTCCGCCCTGCGCCTGTGTATTGGTAAAACAGAACGAAAAAATCCTTCTGCGGGTTCAGGTTTGTAACCTGAACCCTTTAATGTTCGTAACCCGAATATACGCCTGTATGGCTTATTCGAATCCTCTGCCCGAAGCCCTTTTGCGCGCCCCTTTCATCCAGACACAGAGCGTCAGAACACAGCAGACCAAGGCACGACGAAGGCGAGGAGGCGTACTTTTGCGTACGCCGCAGTGACGAGTTGAGGAGCAATGCAGGTATGCGAAGTTATGGCGCTCTGTGTGCTACGCGCCCGGCGCTTCTATCTCCACCCGCCTCCTGAATAGCTCCTTATGCCTGGCGAGGTAGTATACGACATACGAGTTGGCGAAGAGGATCATGAATTTGAATACGCTGAAGCTCGATATCGTGATGTAGAGCTCGTAGGGGATGAAGACGGCTGTTGCCGCGACCGTAAGCCACTCGGCCCAGCGCTCCCTCTGGTGCAGACCCCAGGCCTCTATTACGTTGAGCGCCCCGATGGCAAGCGCGGCGACGGCTATGAGGCCGAAGACATATCCGTCAAAGGAGGCGGCCTTCTCGGCCGCCATTTGCATGAGCCTTCCGCCGATATCGATATCGAGGTTCGAGGCGACGTTCGCCATCGTGAGCTCGGGCGCGATATCGAGGCTTTTAAGGAGGACCGCGGAAAACCCGAGCTCGATCGCGCCGATTACGGCCTTGTAAACGATTATTATCTTAAGGAACCCTGATCCGTTGTCTTTCATTACATTGCCCATTACTTTCCAGGAGGCCTCACCCTTATACCGCGCCCCATGAGGTACTCCTTTGTCTCGGGTATGGTGAATACCCCGAAGTGGAAGATAGAGGCCGCGAGCGCCGCGTCCGCGCGCCCTATCGTGAAGGCCTCGACGATGTGCTCGAGCGTGCCTGCGCCGCCCGAGGCTATGACCGGGATCGTCGTGTTATCGGAGACCGCCCGCGTAAGCGCGAGGTCGTAGCCGTCTTTCCTGCCGTCCCTGTCCATGCTGGTGAGTAATATCTCTCCCGCGCCGTACGCTTCCATTTTCTTCGCCCACTCGACGGCGTCAAGCCCTCTCGGCTTCCTTCCGCCGTGTGTGTAGACCTCCCAGCCGTTGCCCTCTTTTCTCTTTGCGTCTATGGCGACGACTATGCACTGGCTACCGAACCGCTCAGAGGCCCGTCTTACGAACTCCGGGTCCTCAACGGCCGTCGTGTTTATCGAGACCTTGTCGGTGCCCGCGCGCAAGAGCTCTTTTATATCGTCGAGGGTCCTTATGCCGCCGCCGACGGTGAGCGGCATGAAGACGTTGGAGGCGGTCTTTTCAACGACGTCGAGTATCGTCTTCCTCGCCTCGTGGGAGGCGGTGATGTCGAGGAAGACGAGCTCGTCCGCCCCTTGCGCCTCGTAGGCCGAGGCGGACTCCACAGGGTCCCCGGCGTCACGGAGCTCGACGAAGCTAACGCCCTTGACCACCCTGCCGTCCTTGACGTCAAGGCACGGTATTATCCTCTTGGTAAGCATCAGGACGCCGCCCCAATCGCCTCTTTGAGCGTGACCTTGCCGGCGTAGAGCGCCTTGCCGATGATGATGCCCTCGATCTTTACGCCTCTATATGATTCTATATCCTTTTTTGACGATATGCCGCCCGAGGCAACGACAGGGATGGATATGGATTCGGCAAGCTCGCGAGTAGCCTCGACATTCGGCCCCGTCAGCATCCCGTCTCTGGAGATGTCCGTGTATATTATGCAGGCGACCCCCATGCCTTCGAGTCTTTTCGCAAGGTCAACGGCCTTTTCGTCCGTTACAGTGACCCACCCCTTTATCGCCACAAGGCCGTCCTTGGCGTCTATGCCGACGGCGACCCTTCCGGGGTATTTTTTCGCAAGCGATTTTACAAACTCGGGATTTTCATACGCCGCTGTCCCGATGATTATCCTCTTTATCCCCCTTGTGTTCAGGTAGAGCTCGGCGGTCTTCTCATCCCTTATGCCTCCGCCTATCTGGACCGGGATGTTTATCGCGGCCGTTATGTTTTTGAATACCTCGTAGTTTTTGGCGTTGCCTTCGATTGCGCCGTCGAGGTCTACGAGGTGGATGACCTCCGCGCCTTCTGCCTCCCACTTGCGGGCGACGTCGACCGGGTCGTCGGAGTAGACGGTCTCGGCGTCCATCCTACCCTGAGTGAGCCTCACGCACCTTCTGTTCTTTATGTCTATCGCCGGAAAAATTATCATCTTTGTCCTTATCTCATGGAGCTGAAGTTCTTGAGCACCTTAAGCCCGGCCTTCTGGCTTTTTTCAGGATGGAACTGGCAGGCGAAGACGTTGTCCTTGGCTATGCTGCTCGTGAACTCGACCCCGTAGCCGGTCTTCGTGAGCGTGACAGCGGCGTCCTCAGGCACGGCGTAGTACGAGTGGACGAAGTAGAAGTAAGTCCCGTCTGTTACGCCTTCCAGCAGGGGCGAATCTTTTGCCTTTTCAACCTCGTTCCAACCCATGTGCGGGACCTTAAGCTCCATGCCTGCCTCGTCCTTTGAGGACGGGAAGCGGACGACCTTGCCGGGTATGAGGCCTAATCCCTTATGTACGCCGAACTCGCTCGATTCATCGAACAGAAGCTGAAGCCCGAGGCAGATGCCGAGAAAGGGTTTCCCCGAGGCGACGGCCCTTGCGATGGGGTCTATCAGACCGTAGGCTTCCAAATTCCTCATGCAGTCCTTGAACGCGCCGACCCCGGGGAGCACGACGTGGCTCGCGTCATTCATGACCTTCGGGTCGCGCGTGACCGTGGCGGTCGCCCCGACCTTCTCAAAGGCCTTGGCGACGCTCCTTAGATTCCCCATGTCGTAGTCGATTATCGCGATCATCGGAGGTTAGAGTTTCCCCTTCGTGGAAAGCACTCCTTTAATGCGAGGATCCTTTGCGACTGCGGCGGATAGGGCCCTGCCGAACGCCTTGAATACGGACTCTATCGCGTGGTGTATATCCGAGCCGTAAAGGAGGGTTATGTGGAGGTCAACGCCTGCGCTGTTCGAGAACGCCTTCATGAACTCCTGCAAGAGCCCCATGTCGAAGGTGTCGGTCACGTGCCCCTCTATCATGGAGGAGATGACCTTTTTCGAGACGGCAAAAGAGTCCTTCGTCGTCGTGAACTTGAAGTACGGCCTGTTGCTGACGTCCAGCACGACTGTAGC
>JACREV010000063.1 GCA_016218095.1 Deltaproteobacteria bacterium
CCGTTCTCGTCCACCAGGAGCTGGTCGTTCCCGGTGTAGTAGCCGACGGAGAACCTGCCGAGCTTGTCAAATGTCTTCGCGGCCTTCACATAGTAGATGTTGTAGTCGGTCGCGTCCTCCTTGGTGCCGAAGGAGTAGCCGCCGACGGCGAGCGCCGGGGAGAACGAGCCGAACGCCCCCTCGGGTGTGCCGACCTTGGCGTTGAAGAATACCGGGTACGAGCCCTCTATGTGGTCGAATCCTACCTCGGCGTTTATCTTATCAAAGGGGAGTACGCCGGTCGTGAGGCCAAGGTTAGTTATCGTCCCGGGCCTTGTCCCCGCCGGCTTGTCTACCGGGATGTAGATGTCGCTTGTGAGGTGAAACACCCCGTACGCCTGGACGTCGGTCGAAGGCGACCAGATGTGCGTAGTCGGGGTCGCCGAGGCTACGTTCGAGAACGCCAGTACCCCGGCCAGTGCCGCAGTTGCCGCCAAAACCTTTTTCATCGACTTCATCTTCTTCTCCTCCCTCTTCTCTTCTGGTTTTTTTTTGAGGGCGGATAAAAAAAGGCGCCCCCTTTATTCAAGGAAAGGCGCCTTTGCCTTTGTCTCGCTTAAGTTTATTGGCTCAGGTTACTTCTTTGTAACCATGCCCAACGGGCACGATGCATGATTTTGCAACTTCAATGCCAACCGGAAATCGCCGAAAACACTCGCGATTTTGAACCCATTTGCCGCCGTACTGCTTCAATTGTGTGCAGGGTCTGCCTATTAATCAATCAGGCGGGCGAACCTCTGGACGATGGCGCGGCCGAGCCTGTGGAGCCCTTCTATCTTCTCAGGGGTCTCCTTGATTATCTTTTTGGGGTCGATATCGGCGGCCTTTAGCTCTCCCTCGTTTATCTCTATCCACTCGCCTATCATCTTTTCCGTCACCTCGAAGTGGAATTGGAAGCCGTAGGCCCTTTTTCCGACCTTTATTACCTGGTGGGGAAAGAGGTCTGATGAGGCGAGGTTGACGGCGTTCGAAGGCACGTCGAAGGTATCCCCGTGCCACTGGAAGACCGGGAACTCGTCAGGCAGTCCCAGAAAGAGGCGGTCCGAAGAGCCCTCGTCCGTAATGGAGACATTGTACCAGCCTATCTCCTTTTTCCCTCCCTTATAGACGCGCGCTCCGGCGGAGGCGGCAAGTAGCTGTGAGCCGAGGCATACCCCGAGGACCGGGACGTCCTTCTTTAGCGCCTCTTTTATGAGCTCCATTTCATTGTTTATGGACGGGTATATGTCGGCCTCATATACGCCCATCGGCCCGCCCATGACGATGAGGGCCGAGTAGCCTTCGGGCGATACTTCCGCCTTCCCGGTCTCGTATACCCTCATGTATTCGAGGTCGAAGCCGCTTAAGCCCTGGGCTATCATACCAAGCCCCTCGTGGGGCACATGCTCTACTACGAGTATCCTCGACATCTTCAGGCTTCCTTTTCGAACGCGAGTATTATGACTTCCGCTATCTCTGTCATCGATTTCCGCTTGTCCATCGCGATCTTCCTTATCCTCGCGAAGGCCTCGGCCTCGTTGAGCTTCTCCCTCTCCATGAGGAGCCCCTTCGCCTTTTCGATCGTCTTTCTCGCCTTGAGCGCGTCCTTCAACTCCGCGTTCTCTTTACGGAGCATCACAAACTCCCCGAACCGCGATATGGCGAGCTCTATGGTCGGGACGAGCTCCTCCTCCCGGATGGGCTTCAAGAGATACCCCATGACACCGGCCTCCGCGGCGCGGCGTATCGTCTCCTCGTCGTCGCTCGCGGTGAGCAACACGACCGGCGTCGGGTAGGTCTTGCTGATGTCGGCGGCCGCCGAGATCCCGTCCTTTCCCGGCATCTTGACATCCATGATGACGAGGTCCGGGGAATTCGACCTGCAAATCTCGAGGGCCTCAAGCCCGCTCTTGCCCTCGGCCACGACTTCGATGCCGTTTTCAAGGAGCATGCCCTTTAATACAATTCTCTCAGATGCGTCGTCGTCTACTATGGCTATCTTTCTCATGCCATAGTAGAAAAGCAAGATTAGTGCCACCCCGGCGTTTGAAGCACACCCTAGGGGGACCTTTCTGTAGAAAGTTCCCCCCAGACCCCCTTCAAAGATTTTTAGTTCCCGAAAGACCCCCTGTCGGTTTATATATACGATTCCACGGTCTTAATAAGGATAATCCCAAGGTATTTTAAAATCCTGACAGGGGGTCTTTCGGGAAGAACTGAAAGTTTTTGGAGAGAGTTTGAGAGGACCTTTTTACAAAAAGGTCCTCTCAAGGTTCTTCCGATGCCTCATCGCCTGCCGGCCTGGTGCGCATTTTTGGGGCTCAGGTGACTAACTTTTAGGCATCTCTGGGCGACGCCGTAGAGCTCCATGTATCTCAGCGCCGACCTCTCCCACGAAAAATCCTCCCTCATGCCCCGGGCCTGCAACTCTTTCCACGCGTCCCTGTCCGCGTAGACCGAGAGCGCCTCTTTTACCTTGTCGACGAGGGCCTTTGCCGAGTATTCCCTGAACTTGAAGCCGGTGCCGACGCCCCCGGCGTAATCGCGGACCGTGTCGTCGAGGCCGCCGGTCGCGCGGACCACGGGGACGGTGCCGTATTTGAGGCTGTATATCTGGTTCAGGCCGCACGGCTCGTACCTGGAGGGCATGAGGAAGATGTCGCTACCGGCCTCTACGATGTGGGAAAGGTTGTGGTTGAAGGCTATCTTTACCGAGAGCTTCTCCGGGTATCTTTCAGCGAGCCCCTCGATGAGGTCTCTGTACTTTCTGTCCCCGGAGCCGAGGATGACGAGCCCCAGGTCGAGCTCCATGAGCGCAGGTATCGCCTCTGCCAGTATATCGACCCCCTTCTGTGCCGCGAGCCTCGTTATGATGCCGACAACGGGTATCCGGGGCTTGATCTTCAGCCCGAACTCCTTCAGCAGCGCCCGCCTGCATTCCTTTTTCCCTTTGAGGTCGTCGGCTGAGTAGCGCGCGGGTATCAGCGGGTCTGTCTCGGGGTCCCACTCGCCGTAGTCTACGCCGTTCAGGACGCCGTGAAGTGAGTCCTTTCTTGCCTTGAGGAACCCCTCGAGGCCGTAGCCGTACTCCTCTGTCTGGATCTCCCTGCCGTAGGCCTCGCTAACCGTCGTTACGAGCTCCGAGTACGCGAGCCCGGCCTTAAGGAGGTTTACCTTGCCCCAGAACTCGAGCCCTTCGGGGTTGAAGAGGTGCGGCCCCAGGTTCATGACCTCGTAGAGCTTCCAGTCGAAGAGCCCCTGGTAGGCGATATTGTGGACCGTAAAGACGGACGCGGTCTTTGCGAAGTACGGGTCTCCCCTGTAGGCGTCTTTCAGGTACGCGGGCACGAGCCCTGTCTGCCAGTCGTTGCAGTGGACGATATCAGGCGAGAAGCCGCCCTCTTTCAGAGCCTCCAACACCGCCCTTGAGAAAAAGGCGAACCTCTCAAGATTATCGTAATAGTCTCCCTCGGGTGTGCCGTAGAGAAAGGTCCTGTCAAAGAGCTCGTCCCTTTTTATGAAGTAGACCGGGACCTCGCCGCCGGAGTATGAGAGGACCTCTGCCCTGACCTTCCGCCTCCAGAGCGGGACCGTTATCTCTATGCCTGTGGTCTCGAACTTGATATTGCTCTCAGCCGTCTCCCTGTGGAAAGGGACGAAGAGCGAGACATCGGCCCCGAGGCGTTTAAGCGCCTTCGGGAGCGACCCCGCGACATCCGCGAGCCCGCCCGTTTTGGAAAACGGCGCGGCCTCCGGCGCTATGAACGCGACCTTCAAACCCATAGGGCAGAACTTAACAGAAAAGAGGGGGGGATTCAAGGAGAAGAGGAGGGAAGATGATGATCATTATTGTTTTTTATAGCTGTTGCGGGTTCAGGCTTGCAACCTGAACCCTCGATTCGTGACTCGAATAGCGCTATCTGAATCTTTCGCCAAAAGCCTTTTTGCGCGCTCCGCGCGCTTTGGCGATGGCTCCGAGCGCTTCCTTCCTCCCCCCGCTCGGCGCGGTGCCAGAGTTCTTCGGAAGCTATTGAGGTTAGGGTACGAATCACCTTCGATACGAACTTTGCCAGTCCGGCGAGGACCGCTCGCCCCTGAGTAAGCTTCGCGCCTTTTTACTTCCTCGGACGCTCGCGCTTCGCGATTTAGC
>JACREV010000064.1 GCA_016218095.1 Deltaproteobacteria bacterium
AAGGTCATAGTGGCGATGAACAAGACCGATATCGCGGGTACGAGGGAGGTGCCGGAGTTCGGCGGCTTTAACGTCGCCTTTATCTCGGCGCTTACGGCTGACGGCATAGAGGCCCTGAAAGACGGGATATTCAGGGAGGCAACGGGACATGCGCTTGGGGCGTCTCAAGCGGACGCCGCGGAAGGAGAGCTCATTGTATCCCTCCGGCACAAGCTCTCTTTGGAGCGCGCCCTTGACGGGGTCGAACGCGCCCGCGTCGCTTTAGATAAGGGGCTCCCGCGGGAGCTCGTCGCCACGGACCTGCGCTCGGCAATTGAGAGCCTCGGCGAGATAACCGGCGAGACGACGACCGAGGATATACTCGACAGGATATTCGAGAACTTCTGCATTGGGAAATAAGGCGGTGGGGAGATGAAGGAAAACAGGGTGCGGGTCAAGATATTGATAACCATGCTCGTCGCCATCGCGGCGTGGGTCTCTTATAGCCCTTACGCGGCGGCCGAGGTGAAGACCGTCCCGTCCAGGGACATCTGCATGGTCGCCGACAGGGTCCCGGGTTATCCGACGATCGAGGTCCCGATAGACGGCAGGACGTATTACGTCTGTTGCAGGAACTGCGAGGCGCGCATCAGGCAGAACACGGCGCTACGCTACGCGAAGGACCCGCTTACGCGGAAAAAGATAAACAAGGCGGAGGCCTTCATAGCGTTAAAGGGTGACGGGTCTGTAGCGTACTTCGAGTCGAGGGAGAGCGCGGAAGAGTATTTCGCTGCAAAAAAGAAGGCGCTGTAGTAAAGGCGCTGGTAACAAAGTCCTTAGGCTTCACGGGGTCCATAGGGTAAGCCAGTGCGGACACCTTGATTTGGTAATCGGATCTGAAATTGATTCGTCGCAGACGGACAAAGAGCAAAAACTGTAAAAGGCTACTTCTAAAAATTAGATATTTTTTCTGAGGTCAAGGAAGGGTGGAAATAAAAAGCGGAGCATATATGGATAATATGTGAGCATTTTTATTTCCGCCCTGACGCAGTCCTGGCCGGACGGGCAAATCTGTTTCAAACGGCTGAAGAATTGATTGACCAGAACCTCCATACCAACTCTGGTTCTGCGCCTGGCAGTCAGGAAAAATAGCAATTTTTAGTCAACACCCGCACGCCTTCTCCTCAAAGAACGCCTCATACCCTTCCCTCACTATGAACGCCACAATGACGAGCGCGGCTATCGGGTCGGCCCACCAGAGGCCGTAGAGGTAGTTTAGCCCGAGGCCGATTATGAGCGCTACTGAAAGGAGCGAGCAGACGAGCGTCTGCCTTGAGTCCGCCTCAAGCGAGCGGCTCCTGATCTTTTTCGCGGTCCTGTATTTTGAATAGGATAGCAGCGGCATGATGACGACCGAGAGGACAGCTATTATGATGCCGAAGAGCGAGGGCTCGGGGTGCTCATGCGAATAGAGCTTTCTCAAGGATTCAAAAAGGACATAGGCCCCGAGGATAAAGAAGCTCACGCCCACGAACCTGACCGCTCTTTTCTCCACCCTCTCCTCTTCCTCCTCCGAGACGCGCCCGTGTCTCGTAAGCCTCCAGATCAGCACCGCGCCGGAGATGGACTCTATGCCGCTATCGAGCCCGAAGCCTATGAGGGCGATAGAGGACGCGAGATATCCGGCGATGATGGAGAACACGCCCTCTAATATATTGTACCCGACGGTGAAGTACTCGAGGTAGAGCGCCTTTTTATAAAGTTCAGACATTGAGTACCTTTGGGGCAACGGGCGTAAGATTCTCCAGTATATTGAAAATGACTTTCAATGTCAAGGCCCCCTCCCCCGCCCCCTCCCCCCATACAGGAAAGGCGGGGCCTTAAGGCCCCGCCTTTCTTTGAGATATATTGAACTGTCTTTAGGCCTCCTGGTACTTCCAGAAGCTCTCGGCCTCCTCGACGTCGGCCTTTGAGCCGATGATGAGCGGCGTCCTCTGGTGGAGCTCCTCCGGGACTATCTCGAGTATCCTCTTGTCCCCTGTCGAGGATTTCCCCCCTGCCTGCTCTACGATGAAGGAGAGCGGGTTAGCCTCATACAGCAGCCTGAGCTTCCCGTTCTTCGACTTCCTGTCGGCCGGATACAGGAATATGCCGCCCTTAAGGAGGTTCCTGTGGAAGTCCGCGACGAGAGAGCCGACGTATCTGGCGCTGTAGCCCTTCTCGTTGGCCTTGAGCTTTTCAATGTATATGGAGGTCGCCGGGAACCAGTGCCTCGAGTTCCCCTCGTTTATGCTGTAGGTCTTGCCCTTCTCCGGTATCCTGATGTTTTCATGAGAGAGGAGAAACTCTCCTACCGAGGGGTCGAGCGTGAAGCCGTGGACCCCGTGCCCCGTCGTGTAGACGAGCATGGTGGAGGAGCCGTAGAGTATGTACCCTGCGCAGACCTGAGAGGTCCCGGGCTGGAGGAAGTCCTCTGTGGCCGCGTCATCCGCGCCCGGGCACTTGAGTATCGAGAATATCGTCCCGACGCTTATGTTCACGTCTATGTTCGAGGAGCCGTCGAGCGGGTCGAAGAGCAGGAGGTAGCTCCCTTTCGGGAACTTGCCGTCGACCTTTACAATCTCTTCCATCTCTTCCGAGGCCATGCCGGAGAGGTGGCCGCCGTGCTCCATCGTCCTTATGAGCATCTCGTTCGCGAGCTCGTCGAGTTTCTGGACCTCTTCGCCCTGGACGTTTTGAGCGCCTGTGGAGCCGAGTATGTCTATGAGCCCGGCCCTGTTCACCTCGCGCGATATGATCTTCGCGGCAAGGACGAGGTCGGAGAAAAGCGAAGTGAAGTTGCCGGTCGACTCG
>JACREV010000073.1 GCA_016218095.1 Deltaproteobacteria bacterium
ATCATCATGCCGGTCATGGACGGCTACAGGATGTGCGAGGAGTTAAAGCGCTCCCCGGAGCTTAAGGGGATACCGATCATACTCCTTACGCGCATGAGCGGCCCTGAGGACATCTTAAGGGGCCTCGAGGTCGGCGCCGACAACTACGTCACCAAGCCCTTCAGCGATAACTACCTCTCCCTTAAGATAAAAGAGGTACTTGAGAACCCGTTCCAGTTCAGGAACAGCCCGGATAAGAAGCACACTGAGGCCTCATACAGGGGCAAGGTCTTCAGGATCGGGGCCGGAAGGGCGCATACCCTGAACTTCCTTGTATCCACCTACGAGAACGTCATCTGGCAGAACACCGAACTCTCCGATATGCAGCTTGAGCTCAAGAACCTGAATGAGCGCCTCGAAGAGCTCGTCAAGGAGAGGACCGCGGAGCTCAAGCGGATAAACGAGGAGCTTACCGTCGAGATAGACGAGCACATGCTCGCGCGGGAGCGCCTCCGAAGGCTCACCTCAGACCTCGAAAAATCGAACAAGGAGCTCGAGCAGTTCGCCTACATGGCCTCGCACGACCTCCAGGAGCCTCTGCGCGCTATCTCCGGGTACATGGGGCTCCTCAAGAGGCGCTATGTTGGCAAGTTCGACGAGAAGGCCGACGAGTTCATAAAATTCGCGTCAGAGGGGGCCGACAAGATGCAGAGGATGATCAGCGGCCTCCTCACGTTCTCCCGCATAGACACCTTCGGTAAGGCCTTCGAGCCGGTGGACGCCGGGGCCGTCGTCAGGGACTGCGTGCAGAACCTGAAGGCCTCGATAGACGAGAGCGGCGCGGAGGTATCCATAGGCGCGCTCCCCGTGGTCGAGGCGGACGCCTCCCAGCTCTGCCATGTCTTCCAGAACCTCATCTCGAACGCGATAAAGTTCCGGGGGACAGAGCCTCCGCGGGTCGAGGTCTCCGCCTTCGGCTCCCCTACCGAGTGGGTCTTTTCCGTCGCGGACAACGGGGTCGGCTTCGACATGAAATACTCGGACAAGCTCTTCAACATCTTCCAGCGCCTCCACGGCCCTGACTACCCCGGCACGGGGCTCGGGCTCGCCGCCTGCAAGAGGATAATAGAGCGCCACGGCGGCAGGATCTGGGTCGAGTCCGAAAAGGAAAAGGGCACGACCTTCCGCTTCTCCGTCCCGAAGGCGCGGGCAGGGAGGGTCGCGGCGCAGGCGTAGATTTTTCATCTGATGGCGGAAGGGATCGTTTGCTCTAAGGACCTATGCGGAAGACTTTGCAGTACCCTCTTTTTAAGAGGGGTCGGGGGTCTGATCCCCCGCTCGGCGCGGGGCCAATTTCAAATCGTGTAGCGTCAGTCTCCCGGACGCAAAACAGCCCGATACGGATTTGCACGTCCGGCGAGGACCTCCTTACCAAGGAGGGGGACGGGGTGGTCGTCTTTACTTTCAAACCACCCCTCCCAACCTCCCCTTGTTAAGGGGAGGAGTTAAATTACAAAATACCTTGTAGCCTTGGGGACCCCCTTTAGAAAGAGGGAAGATTTTAAAGCTCCACGATGTCCCCGTCCTTCGGCCTCTCCGTAGCAAACCCGAACTTCTCCCTTATGAGCCCGCCAAGGGCGGCCGCTGAAGAGTCCTCGCCGTGGACTATGAATACTTTGGGCGAGTTGTTGAATGCCGAGAGCCAGCCGAGGAGCCCTTCCCTGTCGGCGTGCGCTGAAAAGCCGTTTATCGTGTATATAGTCGACCTTACCAGCACCTCTTCGCCTAGGATGCTCACGGACTTCGCACCGTCGACTATCTTCCTGCCGAGGGTCCCTTCGGCCTGGTAGCCGACGAATACCACGCTGCACTCCGAGCGCCAGAGGTTGTGCTTCAGGTGGTGCCTGATCCTGCCCCCTTCGCACATGCCGCTACCCGCGATGATGATGTTCCCGGAGCGGAGCCTGTTTAGCTTCATCGAGTCCTCTGCCGACCTGACGAAGTGGAGGCGCACCGACGATTCGTTCTGCCTGGTCGTAAAGAACCTTCGCGCCTCCTCGTCGAAACACTCGGGGTGCGCGAGATAGACCTTCGTCACTTCCTCGGCTAGCGGGCTGTCGAGATAGACGTCAATTCTATAGAGCCTCCCGTCTCGCACAAGGCTGTTCAATATGTAGAGGAGGTCCTGGGCCCTCCCGACCGCGAACGACGGTATGTAGACGTTACCGCCCCGCTTGAAGGTCGTCTTTATGGCCGCGACGAGCTCGTTTATCGATTCCTTCATGGGCCTGTGCGAACGGTTGCCGTAGGTCGACTCCATTACCACGTAGTCGGCCTTCTCCGGGGAGAGCGGGTCCTTTATGATCGGGTTGTCTTTTTTTCCGATATCTCCCGAAAATACTATGACCTTCTCCTTTTCGCTGTCCTGGAACCAGAGCTCCAAAGTCGCGGACCCGAGTATGTGACCGGCGTCCAGGAACCTGTACTTTAGGCCGCCGCCGAGGTGGAATACCTTGTCATAGGGCTTGACGTCAAAGAGGGGGAGGACGCTCTCGACGTCCGACGTTGTATAGAGCGGTTGAACCGGGGGCTTTCCCAGCCGCATATTCTTTTTCGTAGACCACTCGGCATCGCTCTCCTGTATCGCCGCCGAGTCATAGAGCATCGGTTCGAGGAGGTCCCTCGTCGCGTGCGTGGCTATGATGCGCCCCTTGAAGCCGTCTTTGGCGGCCTTGGGGAGGAGCCCGGAGTGGTCTATGTGGGCGTGGGTCACGAATATATAGTCCAGTTCAGCGGGGTTGAAGGGGAAGACCGTCCTGTTGAGGCCCTCCGAGCCGCTCCCCTGGTGCATCCCGCACTCGACGAGGATCTTGAACTTGTTTACCTCGATATAGTAACAGGAGCCCGTGACCGTAGACGCGCCGCCCTCGAATGTAAGCCTCAAAGAGACCTCCTGGGGATTCCGTTCTGGACCGTGAGTTTAACATAATCCCGCCCCGGCTAACCACCTAAAACCTGCCCCTGAGCCTGAAAGAGGCCCCGGGGGGGTTGACTGTTTCCAAAAAAGGTGTCCTAATAAAGGTGTAGAATAAGCGGCAAGGCACCCCCGCACCCTTTCCCTGAGTCAAAAGGCCTTCAGGCCGTAAAAATAAAGGAGGAGCCGTTCGATGTTGATGGATGAGGTCAGGGCAAGGGCAAAGTCGCTCGGGGTAAAGACCGCAAGGCTCAAAAAAATCGAGATAATCAGGGCTATCCAGAGGGCGGAAGGCAACTTCCCCTGTTTCGGGACCGCTGAGGGGTCCTGCGACCAGCTGGACTGTTGCTTCCGCGAGGACTGCCTTGAGAAGAAGTACTAAGGGGCGCTAACCGCCCAAGGAGCGTGCGCAAAACGGGAGAGGCCTTTTTTTCGAGTCTCTCCCCTGTACTCCTCTTTGCTCCGGGCGGCGGTCGGTTTCCCTAAAAAGGAGGTGTACACCATGACGGACCCCGTATGCAAGATGGAGATAAACAGGGAAGATGCGGAGGCGTCCTCCGAATATAACGGTCAGACCTATTACTTCTGTAGCGAGGAGTGCAAGGAGAGCTTCGACAAGCGTCCCGAAAAGTATGTGGAAAGGGGCAAGAAGGCCGCCTCTGGCGGCAGGTAAAAAACAAAAGGCCCCGAAAGGGGCCTTTTTGATTCTGTTTTGACGTTTTGACACCCAGAAGATTACAGAGACAAAAATCAAAAAAATCGTAACTCCTTATAGAAGGCTGGTTTTTTACGTTTTGCTTTTGAAATTAGGGACTAGGGACTTGGAAGGCCCTTGGTGGGTTAGCCAGCTTTGGGTTTTATGCCTTTGGGAACAATTTCGGAACTGTCACGGACTGATAAAATATCCTCTATTTGATCCGTCAGGCTCTATTCGATGCACTATCCTGTAATCGCTGTCATCACGTTTAAGAGTTTCGCCTGAATGTGAGCGATTATAGAAGGAGTTATTATTTTCGGTTTCTTCTTTCTTGATTTTCTCAAGAATTTTTTTCATAGTAGGTCCTCTCATTATGCTGATGAGAGTCTCTGCATAATGAGGGTCCGTAGCGAAACCATCATACCATAGCGCATAAGCCAGTAGCGCAGGATCGCCTTTTATGACAGGATCAAAAATATCAACGAATTGCTGGCCTTTGGAATTTACTCCGACTCCATGATATCTGGGGTTGCTTTGCAGAAAATCGAGCCAGCCGTCGATACTCTCCGTATATGAGCCATAGGCTCTAAATTTGTCCTCAACTTTTATAGGTGAAGCTTCATCACCTGTATAGACGAATTCTGTGGTTGAAGATTTTTTCTTCGACCCTTTCCATGAAGAGTCTGCCTTTATATTGAATAAATTGTTGCTTCCGGAGATGACAAGCTCACCCCATCCTGTTTCATAGACTGCCTGCGCTAAAATGAATTCAACAGGGAAACCCGATTTTTTGGAGACTTTTAAAACGTCTTTATAAATTTTTTTAATGAACGCGGCTTTGTCTTCAAACGTATATCCTCTTGGCATTTTTAACCTCTAGTTGTCTTTTTCAGCTTCAAACTCGAATCTCGACTTAAATATCCATGTGGAAGTGCCGGTGCCTTCCTGTCCCTTGATTCCACCGAAAGCGATGAATGTGTCGTCATCAACTATTACTGCTTGGCCGGTCATACCCCTATCGGCTCCGGCTGTCAGATACTTTCTTACCGCTTTTGTGTCACCCGAACTTGAGATAGATGCTGTCCATATCATTTCATGCCCGGTTCCACAGGTAGAGCCGATAGCCTTGATTCCCTCTCTAAATTCCCGAAGGCCTAAAATTTCGCACGAGCCGTCAATTTCAATCTTTTTTGCCCAGACCTGTTTGCCCTCTGAAGTGAACCTGCTCATCGACGAATATTGGCCCGATTGCCCACCAACGACGATATCGCCGTCTGCCAATTCGATAACCGCCCCTAAGGAGTCATATTTATAATCATTGAGAGAATTTTCCCACAGGATATTGCCTTTATTATCCAGCTTGGCTAACCGTCCGCCGCTTCCTGCAAGGAAACCCACTGTCTTTAGAGGATATACAAAATCAAGCCAGTTGCGGCTTTGACTGGTCCATAAAAGCTCCCCTTTGGGACCGAATTCTGCGATAAAACCATAATCTTCATGTTCACCCTGCCTGATGAGTCCGACTGCCACCACGCCATTTCTGGTAAGCGCCACATCCATCACGCGGGTGACACGGCCTAATTGTATGCGCTTGTCCCATTCAACTTTGCCGTCAGACCTGAGCTTAACGATCAATCCGGTAGACTCCTCTGACGGCCCACCGGCTCTCGCATCAACGCTGCCGCCGAGAATTATCGCTTTTCCATTTTCTACAGTGATTATTTTATAAAATGACGAGGAGCGCCCATTGCCGAATTCTTTTTTCCATAATGCCTTCCCGGATTTGTTTGTCTTGATAACAAGAGCCCTCTGATGCGGACCGGAGTCATCGTAAGCCGTTCCAGCTACAATGTACCCATCTTGAGTCTCTGCAATTTGCCAGCCGAGCAGATGGTAAGCTGGTAGCTCGAATTCTATGAAAGGGCCGTCCGCCTTGGTTGTTTCTGCACTTATGTAGACATAAAAGAATAAAATAAAAATTAGTGCAGAGAATATTTTAAATGTTATTTTTTGTCCGTAGCGCACTCTGAACGCTCCTGTCGTTTGACTCTATATATCATAATGTGCTTTAATTCTGCCCTAAAAATTGCAACCTCCTGTTTTTACATCATAATTTTACCTAAATTATTATCTGGTCAGGGGGTTGTCCGTTTTGGGATTTTATGCCTGTTTGGAACAATTTGGTCACAATTTCGTCACGACGGGGCTTCGGCGTTGATGGGTGAGGATGTGGGCTGGGGTGAAAAAGATTTCGCCCTCGCCGGGGGCTGGCAAATCCGCAACAAACGGCAGTGATTCTTTTTATCAGGCTCGTTCGAGCTTTGGCCGCTCCGAGCAGAGGAAGGGAAGTATAAGAAGATACTCCGCTTGTTGCGGTTAGTTTTCTATTTTTGGGTTAATACCCTGACACTCCCGCCGCGTCCTTAACAAACCTCCCTCTTGAGTTGGGTGGGCAGGACGGACAATCGTAACGAGCGGCGGATGATTCGAATTGCCCCGTCGACTCCGAAACCATAAAATGAGGTCAGAAATGCCGGGCCAGGTTTTTGCTTTGCCAGTCCGGCCAGGACCCGCTCGGCGCGGGGCCAAAGCTTGAACCATACCAACGAGGTTGGGTTGCGCAGACCTGATAGTTAAGGCTTTGCCAGTCCGGCCAGGACTATACCGCGTCCACCCTTTTGATCTCAGGCGCGAACTTCTTTACGGTAGACTCTACACCGGCCTTGAGCGTCATACCGGCCGAGGGGCATCCGCCGCACGCGCCCTTGAGCCTCACGGTGACGACCTTTTCGACGTCGTCGATCTCGACGAGTTCCACGTCCCCACCGTCGGCCTGCAGATACGGCCTCACCTGTTCGAGCGCCGCTTCGACCTTTGCTTTAAGCTCCTCGCCAGAGGACTCGGGCATCTTGAGTTTGGTGATGTCGACCACCCAGTCCTCCGGGCCGTTGGAGACATACTCCCATGAGAACTTGTCCTTGTACTCCCCCTCGAACTGGTACCTTAAGGGTTTCGGGTCGTGGTCGTTTATGATGCGTAGCACGCCCTCGGACGGAAGTTCCTCCCATGAGTCGAATATCCGGGGGTGTCTCTCGAATACGGGTATGGTCCTTAAGTCCAGCGTGACTATATTCTCCGACATGTATACGCCTCCTTGTTAATGAAAAAATGCGTTTTTAACAAGGATATAGTAACACATGGGCCGGTCAGGGGCCTATGATTTTTATCAGGATCGAGGACGGGCGGAAAGGGAGGTCAGGAGGCGAG
Organism: Deltaproteobacteria bacterium; assembly: GCA_016218095.1. GTDB lineage: Bacteria > Desulfobacterota > GWC2-55-46 > GWC2-55-46 > GWC2-55-46 > GWB2-55-19. The sequence continues at coordinate 6,918 of JACREV010000073.1, forward strand.
GGAGAGCCCCTCGGCCTCTGCCATTATCCGGTCTATTACGGGTTTTTGCGGCCCGGGGTCCCTTGCGGCGATTATCCATCTGCCGATCTCGCCCTTCAAATCCACCTCAAGGGGCTTTTCATACGGCGCCTTGTCCCTGCTGGAGAATATGAGGACCCGGGGCTGAAGCGGGTGCTCGTGGTTGGGCATGCGGACTACGGCGAGCTCTCCGGTGGACAGCTCGACGAAGGAGCCTATCGGGTATATGCCGAGCGATCTTATGAGCCTCTCGACGAGCTCGGAGTCGAAGTGGGTACCGCGCATGAGGTACATCTTTTTGAGCGCCACCTCGGGGAGCATCCCCTTCTGGTAGACCCTGTTGGACGTCATGGCGTCGTAGACGTCGGCGACGGACGCGATCCTGGCGAAGAGGTGGATGCCGTTGCCGGAGAGACTGTCCTGATAGCCGGAGCCGTCGAATTTTTCATGGTGATGGAGCGTCACATGACGGGACTCATCCGTGATGTCTTTCGTCCTGCAGAGGATGTCGCCCCCGAGCTCGGTATGGCGCTTCATCTCCCTGAACTCGGCGTCCGAAAGGGCCCCTGGCTTCTTGAGTATCGTCTCGGGCACGAGCATCTTCCCGATGTCGTGGAGTATGGCGCCGACGCCGAGGTTGTGGAGGGCCGTCTCGGAGAGCCCCATGTGCCTGCCGAGCGTAAGAGATAGTATGCAGACGTTCACGGAATGCGCGAACGTGTAGTCGTCGAAGCTCTTCAAGCGGGCGAGGCTTGTAAGCGCGTCCTGGTTCCTGAAGATGGACGAGACCATCCTGCCGACGGTCTCGTTCACAGGCCCGGTCTCTATCTCCTCTCCGGCCCTGACCGATTGCATGAAGCCCCGGACGAGGTCCTCGGCCTCGTTCCTTACTTCCCTCGCGTCCTTTAGCTCCTTGTAGAAATCGCCGTAATCAACGGCGGGGGCGGCGGCCTTTGGAACGGGCGCTTCAGAGGCCCGGAGCTCGACAACGGGAGGCGGCTCTACGGGCTCGTCCGCCTTTTCAAGAGGCCGGCCGGTCTCTGCCCCTGATGATACCGGCCCATCCATCCGAGGGGTTTTTAAAGGGAGCGGCTGGGGGTCGTCCTCGACTATGTAGGCGCTTAAGTACCCCTTGGACTTGAGCCTGTCTATCTCTGCCCCGTCTTTTATGAGTATGCTGTTCATAAAAGACAACATCTCTCCGGGCGCGTCTTTTTCGAGCCCTGAGATGTACATTCCGGTATTCAAGTCTTCTATCGGGATCTTTTTTATCATCGCTGTCGACGGTTTCGGGGATTTAATTCCATATGCTTTATCGTCAAAAAATCGCCGGAACTTTAGCGGGGCGAAGGGGCTGAGGAAAGCCGCGATTTGACATCGCACGGAACGGGTCTATACTTGAAATAAGGCTTTTTTAACATCAAGGAGGTAGACCATGCCCATAACCATGCCAAAGATATTGAGCTGTTCTGTGCTTGACTGCGCGTACAACATAAACAGCGAATGCCACACCATGGCCATAACCGTCGGGGACGCCAATCACGCGGAGTGCGACACCTTCTACAAGGCCGGGGCCAAGGGCGGCGCCGCGGACCTCGTAGGCGGCGTGGGCGCCTGCAAGGTAAACCTTTGCAGGTTCAACAAGTCGTTCGAGTGCAGCGCGCCGGGGATAAACGTCGCCCCGCACAGCGGGCACGCCGACTGCAAGACATTCTCCCCCGTTTCGAGATAGGGGTTTCTGCCGCCTTCCGGGTCTTTGCCGTATGCGCGGTAAGCGCATACGGCAAAACTTTTTGACACCCCCTCCACAAGGTGTTATATAAGGCTGAGGGCCTTTAAGCCCCTACTTTTTCCGCCGGATGCCGCCTCAAAATGCTCATAACCCTTACAACCGACTTCGGCCTCAAGGACCCGTACCAGGGCGCGATGAAGGGCGCTATCCTCTCCGTAAACCCGGAGGCGCGGGTCATCGATATCACGCACCTCGTCTCTCCGGGCGATATCATCGAGGGCGCGTTCGTGCTCCTGGAGTCCTACGGCTTCTTCCCGGACGGGACGGTCCATGTGGCTGTAGTGGACCCTGGTGTCGGGGGAATGAGGAGGCCTATGCTCGTCGAAACCGAAAGGTTCTTGTTCGTCGGGCCGGACAACGGCCTCTTTAGCCTCGTTCTACGGAATGAAAAGGTGAAGAGGGTCGTCCAGCTTACAGAGGAGAAGTATTTTAGAAAAGAGGTCTCGAACACCTTCCACGGCAGGGACGTATTCGGTCCCGTTGCCGCGCATCTGAGCCTTGGGGTGAGCCCCTCTGCATTCGGTCCCGAGATAACCGATATCCTTGAAATAAGCCTGCCAAAACCCTCGCTAGAAATGGGGGTCATCACGGGCGAGGTAATATATATCGATTCGTTCGGGAACATAATAACGAATATCGATGGAGGCGACGCGCTCTCGTTCGGCGTGGATGCCGAACTGGAGCTTAACGGCAAGGGCGTTGAGGGCCTGAAGAGGACTTATTCCGAGGTAACCGGCGGCTCTGCGCTCGCGCTCATAAGCAGTTCGGGGTTTCTGGAGATAGCCGTAAACGGCGGAGACGCGGCGCGCCTCTTCAATGCGCAAGTAGGCGACAAGGTCCTCTTGAGGGCAAGGGGATGAGGGCCGTCATCCAGAGGGTAAAGTCAGCCTCCGTATCGGTCGACGGGAAGGTGGTCGGAGAGATAGGCAAGGGGATACTCGCCTATGTCGGCGTCGAGAAAGGGGACGTCGAGGCGGATTTAAGATTCATCTCGTCCAAGATAGCGTCTTTGAGGATATTCGGAGACAGCGAGGGCAGGATGAACCTCTCGGTCAAAGACATTGGCGGCTCTGTCCTCGTCATCTCCCAGTTCACGCTCCTCGGCGATTGCACGAAGGGGAGGAGGCCGTCGTTCGACAGGGCAGAGTCGCCCGGGGAGGCGAAGGTGCTTTACGAGAGGGTGGCCGTCGCCCTCCGCGAAGAGGGGCTTAAGGTAGAGACAGGCGAGTTCCAGGCGCATATGGAGGTGGAGAGCGTAAACGACGGGCCGGTGACGTTTATCCTGGAAAGCAGGAAGGGAGAGTAATAAGTAAGGAGTTTTTTTCGATTATCGGGTCTTCAGCTCAAGGCCTTTTTGCGCCCTGCCGGGCTTTTTTTCGGCATGGGGCTTCTCGCTACGCCCTCCCCCTCCCCGCTCGGCGCGGGGCCAGAGTTCTTCGGAAGCTATTGAGGTTAGGGTACGAATCACCTTCGATACGAACTTTGCCAGTCCGGCGAGGACCGCTCGCCCCTGAGTAAGCTTCGCGCCTTTTTACTTCCTCGGACGCTCGCGCTTCGCGATTTAGC
>JACREV010000061.1 GCA_016218095.1 Deltaproteobacteria bacterium
AACATGAAGAGCCAGAACTGTGAGGCGAACGACTCTTTGAGCGAAAAGAATACGAACGGGAGCTCCCGGTAGACGAAGATGGAGACGAGGGACACGACCCCGATGACCGCCTCAAACAGGGCGAACCAGGCGATTAAATTCTTCCTCCTGTCTATGAAGGGCGCAAACACTATGGAGCCGAGACCTATGCCGACGAGGAATGTCGCGAGCATTATGGTGAACGCGTAGACAGAGGAGCCGAGGACGAGGGACAGGAGCCTCGACCATAAGACCTCGTAGTTGAGGGAGGCGAAACCCGAGAGCGCGAACGATGCGATTATAAGGAGCCTTTTCCCGCTCCCCGCCTTTGCGCCTTGCGGGGCGACCGCCGCCCGGGGCCCGACAGGCGCGGAAGACGCCCTTCCGTAGAGCGCATATACGAGTACGCCTACTATGATGTCTATGACGCCTGCGGTGTAGACGGTCGTCTTGACCCCGAGGACATAGAGGGATAAAAAGCCCGTCAAGAGGCAACCCGCGACCGCGCCGAGCGTGTTTACGGAGTACGGGACGGCGGTGTGGAAGCCTATCCTCCCTGAGCCGGAGGCGAGGTATTTGACGAGCGCCGGGAGCGTGCCGCCCATGAGCGTCGTAGGTATTATGAGCGCGAGGAAGGAGAGCGCGAACTGCGGGGCCTCGAACGTCGCGCTAACGCCCGTTGAGGCGGAGTGGCCGCCGAGGACGAGGTACGCCCCCTTTATCGCCGTGAATATCGCAGGCGACAAGATGCAGTAGACCCCGAGCGCCACTTCTATGATGGCATAGAGCTTAAGGGGCGACGAGGTCCTGTCCGCGATCCTGCCGAATATCAGGGAGCCCAACGCGAGCCCGGCCATGAAGACGACAAGGACGGTCGTCACCGCGAATTGCGTAGAGCCGAAGGCGAGGATAAGGAGCCTTATCCAGACGAGCTCATAGGCAAGTCCCGTGAGCCCCGTAAGGAAGAAGAAGGCAAGTATAAGGTAATTTGCTGAAGGTCTTCCGGACATGAACGGACCAGTGCGCCTCTACGGAGTTTGAAAAGCGGCGATTTTCCTTTCCATGAGCAATCGATATTACCACGAAGGCTTTAAATCCAAAAGCTTTTTTTGGCATGGACCCATGAAACACGCTTGCATTTCCGGGGCGGTTTTGGTAGTCTAATCCGGACGATAAACATCCATTCAGTTTTTTTACAAGGAGGATTATGGATAGAAGAGGGTTACTTAAAAGGGTCCCGGGTGTGGCACTCTCCGCCCTTCTCGCGGTCTCCGTGCTTCTCCCTTACGGGTGCTCGAAGGAAAAGAAGGACGCGGCAGTGGAAGGCCAGGCTCAGCCCGCCGCCGCAGATCTCGGCAAGGAGCACTTCGAAAAAGGCGTTCAGGCCTCGATGAAGGGGCAGGTAGACGAGGCCATAAAGGAGTACGAAGCGGTCCTCCAGTTCAACCCTAAGTCCCCTGAGACATACAACAACCTCGGTTTCGCCTACTTCGACAAGGGCGACATGGACAAGGCCATAGAGAACCAGAGGAAGGCGATCGAGCTGAACCCGAACCTCGCGAACGGCTACTACGGCCTCGCCCTGGCGCTGGAGAAGAAGGGCGACAAGGCCGGCTCCATCGAGAACTGGAAAAAATTCGCCGAGCTCTCACAGCCCCACAGCAAGTGGTGGATGAAGGCCCAGGAACACATACAGGCGCTCGAAGGCAAGAAGGCCGCGCCGGCACAGGCGAAGAAGAAGTAGGGAAGGTATTTGATAAATCCAGAAAGGGCGGGGTGAGGACCCCGCCCTTTTTTATTTCCGAACAAATTCTTTGGGGGGTCAGGTTTGCAACCTGACCCTTTTTGATTCGTGACCCGAATATGCGCCTGTATGGGCTATTCGAATCTTATGCCAAAAGCCCTTTTGCGCGCTTGCCGCGCTTTAGCGCAGGAGTAAATCTCCTCCCCTTTACAAGGGGAGGCCGGGTGGGGGACCTCCCCCCACCCCTCCTTGGTAAGGAGGGGCGAGGGCACTTTTGCAAAAGGCCTTTTTGCGCGCCGATCGCACGCGTCTAATCTCCCCGGCGCGCTCGCCTCTTCCTCCCTTAGGCGCTCTCCGCCATGCGCCTGTGTATTGGTAAAACAGAACAAAGAATCTTTTTTGTTTTTCAAAAACCCCAGGCATAGGGTGAAGCGACCTTAAGGGAGGAAGCCATATGAGCGAGCCGGGGAAGTAAAAAGGCGCGAAGCTTACTCAGGGGTGAGCGGTCCTCGCCGGACTGGCAAAGTTCGTATCGAAGGCGATTCGTACCCTAACCTCAATAGCTTCCGAAAAACTCTGGCACCGCGCCGAGCGGGAGGGGGAGGGCGTAGCGAGAACCCCTATGCCGAAAAAAGCCTGGCAGGGCGCAAAAATGCTACAGGCAGAAGATTCGAATAATCCAGACAAACACACCTACAAAGAGAAAGGGCGTCGCTTTCGCTCCGCCCTTTCTCTTTAAACCTGGATTATCTTCCAACCCTCTACTTGAAGGGGTTCTTAATGATTATCGCGTCCTTCCTGTTCGCCCCGACCGAGATCATTATCGCCTCTACCCCGGTCAACTCCTCTATCCTCCGTATGTACGCCTGAGCCTTTTTCGGAAGCTTGTCAAATGACTTGACGCCCTGGGTCGGCGACTTCCATCCGTCCATCGCCTCGTAGACCGGCTCGCACTTGAAGAGGACTGAGGCCTCTGTCGGGAACTCGTCAATGACGCTGCCGTTATACTTGTACCCGGTGCAGATCTTCACCTTGTCCTCGTCGTCGAGGACGTCGAGCTTGGTTATGACAAGTCCGTCGAGACCGTTAATCCTTGAGGCGTAACGGAGCGCAACGGCGTCGAACCAGCCGCATCTCCTGGGCCTGCCGGTCGTGGCCCCATACTCTCCGCCCTGCTCCCTTAATCTCTCCGCCTCCTCGCCATGGAGCTCGGACGGGAAAGGCCCCTCGCCGACCCTCGTGCAATAGGCCTTGGTGATGCCTATGACGGTGTCTATCCTCGACGGCCCGATGCCGCTGCCGGTCGCCGCCTCTCCCGCGACGGTGTTCGACGAGGTCACGAACGGGTACGTGCCGTGGTCGACGTCAAGGAGCGTCCCCTGCGCGCCCTCAAAGAGGATGTTCCTCTTGAACTCTATCGCCTTTGCGAGGAACTTCGAGGTGTTCTTTATGAGCGGCCCGATCGACTGGGCTATCGTCATGTATTTGTGGTATATCTGGTGTATCTCGAAACCTTCCTCGTGGAGCACGGTCTTGAAGTAGTGGTTCTTCTCCATGAGGTTGGCCTTGAGCTTTAATCTGAAGTCTTCCTCGTTAAGGAGGTCTCCGCACTTTATACCGCACCTGGAGACCTTGTCCTCGTAGGCAGGGCCTATGCCCCTGCCCGTGGTGCCTATCTTGTTCGTGCCCCGGAGCCTCTCGCGGGCGACGTCGAGCTTTTTGTGATATGGCATTATGAGGTGGGCGTTCTTGCTTATGAGGAGGTCCTCGGGCCTGAAGAGGTTCTTCTTCTTCAAGACCTCTATTTCGTTCAAGAGCACCTCGGGGTCCACGACGACGCCGTCGCCTATGACGCAGGTCTTGCCCGGATGGAGTATCCCGGAGGGCAGGAGGTGGAAGACGTACTTCTCCTCTCCTACGATGACCGTGTGCCCGGCGTTGTTGCCGCCCTGGAACCTGACGACGACGTCCGCGTTCTCGGTGAATATGTCTACTACCTTGCCCTTGCCCTCGTCGCCCCACTGGGCGCCGACTATGACTACATTTCTTGCCATCTTATGTATTTCTCTCCAGCGCTGATACTATGTTCTCGACGTCGAACGCGAACCCGGTCGCCGCGGCGGGGTAGCCGTATCTCTCAAAGAGGCTGTCGTACCTGCCGCCGCTCAAGATCGGCTTGCCGAGCCCTGAGGCGAAACCCTCGAAGATGATCCCCGTGTAATAGTCGAAGCCCCTCACCTCTCCCAAGTCTATCGTAACGAAATCCTTCAAACCCTTTTCGGTGATTATGTCCACGACCCTCTGGAGGTTCGAGAGCGCATTCAAAGACGCCGGGTCCTTGGACGACTGGCGCGCCTTCTCGATGACCTCCTCCTCGCCGTAGAAGGTCGTTAGGTTCAGGAGGAGCGCCCTGTCCTCGGCCCTGACCTTCGGCCCGAGCTGGTCGAGAAGAAATTCCAGGCCCGAGGTGTCCTTTATGGCTATCGCGTCCTTTACGAGCTTCCTCTCGTCGTCGGTGACGTTCAGGCGCTCGAAGACCGCCCGGAGGAAACCGACGTCCCCTATGTCTATCTTGAAGGACTTGAGCCCTATCTCCTTCAGGGCCTCTATCGCTATGATGATTATCTCGGCGTCCGCTTCCGCGCTCGCCGACGCCGAGATATACTCCGCGCCCATCTGGAGGACCTCCCTGCTCTTGCCGTCCGTGGGTTCCTGGTACCTTAGGACGCTCTCGTTGTAACAGAGCTTCAGGGGTAGCGGGTAGTCCCGCATCCGGGTCGCGACGACCCTCGCTATCTGCGGTGTTATGTCGGGCCTTATGGCGACGACCCTGCCGGTAGAGGGGTCTATGAACTTCAAGACGCGGTCCTTCAAGTTCTCGCCCATGCCGAGCGACAATACCTCGACGTACTCGAGGAGCGGGGTTATGACCTTCCTGAACCCGTAACGCCCGAATACCTTGAGGATAGCGGTCTCGACCGACGCGATCCTTGCGGACTCCTCCGGGAGTATGTCACGCACCCCCTGCGGGAGCGATATGGTTTTTTGTATTATCATAGCCATTAAAAAACCGCGAGCACAATGTCCTTATATACCACGAACACAGCCCACGGTCACTAAGTTTTTAAGATATGCGGCGCTCGGGGGGCCGTTCGGCCCCCCGAGCGCCTGATAAAATCCCTTCTAAAGCTCTATCACGTTAGCGGATATCATGTGCGGCAGCTTCAAGATCTTTTCGATGAGGCCCTTTGCGGGCGGCGTGTCTATGGACCAGACCGAGACCGCCTCTCCCCCGACCGACTGCCTGCCGAGGTGGAGCCTCGCTATGTTGATGTTGTTGGCGGCGAGCAAAGTGCCGACGTTGCCGATGACGCCCGGCTTGTCCTCGTTCTGGAGCAGGAGGAGGTAGCCTTCGGGGACGGCGTCGAGGAAGAACTTGTCGATGCGGACTATCCTCGGCTCCTTCTTGCCGAAGAGCGCGCCCTCGACGACCGATTCCGTCTCCTTGGTCTTCACCTTTATGGTGATGGAGCTCGCGAAGTCGGTCGCGCGTGAGCTCTTCATCTCTATGACCTTTATGCCCCTCTCCTTCGCGACGAACGGGGCGTTTACGAAGTTGACGTAGGTGTCGAGTACCTGGTCGAGGAGCCCCTTTATGCAGGCTATCGTTACGGGGGCGACGTCGTAGTTGACGACCTCGCCGCTGTACTCGACGGTTATCTCCTCGACCCCGCCCGTAAGTATCTGCCCCTGGAATGAGCCGAGCTTCTCTCCGAGAGTTATGTAGGCGCCGAGCGCGGCCAGGAGGTCCGCGGGGACGGAGGGGACGTTGACCGCGTTCCTTATGGTGCCGGTCGTAAGATAGTCGGCTATCTGCTCCGCGATGGCTATCGCCACGCTCTCCTGCGCCTCGAAGGTAGAGGCCCCGAGGTGCGGCGTAAGTATCACCTCTTCCATCTGGAGAAGGGGGTTGTCAGCCGGGGTCGGCTCCTTCTCGAATACGTCGAGGGCCGCGCCCGAGACTATCTTCGCCTTTATGGCCTCGGCGAGGTCGGCCTCGTTCACGATGCCGCCCCTTGCGCAGTTGATGATTTTTACGCCCTTCTTCATCTTTTTAAACGCCTCGGCGTTGACGATGTTCTTCGTCTCTGCGGTAAGCGGCACGTGGATGGAGATGAAGTCGCTCTTCTTGAATAGGTCGTCGATGGAGACGAGAGAGATGCCGAGCTTGTCGGCGGCCTCTACCGAGATGAACGGGTCGTAGGAGATGACGTTCATGCGCAGGCCCTGCGCGCGCGCGGCTACGACCGAGCCGATGTTGCCGACGCCGAGTATGCCGAGGGTCTTGCCGGTTATCTCGGTCCCCTCGAATTTCTTCTTCTCCCACTCGCCCCTCTTCATCGAGGCGGTCGCCTGGGGTATCTTCCTCGCCAGCGCCATCATCATCGAGATCGCGTGCTCGGCGGTCGTTACGGTGTTGCCGCCGGGGGTGTTCATGACGACGACGCCCTTTTTCGTCGCCGCGGGCATGTCGACGTTGTCGACGCCTGTGCCGGCGCGGCCTACGACCTTGAGGTTCTCGGCGGCTTCAAGTATCTCGGCGGTGACCTTTGTGGAGGAGCGGACCACGAGGCCGTGGTAGTCCTTTATCTTCGCCTTGAGCTCTTCGGGCTTCAACCCCGTTATTACGTCTACATCGAGGCCCGGGGTGTTCTTCAACACCTCTACGGCCTTTGCGGACATGCTGTCGCTGATAAGTATCTTCATTATTTGTATCCCTCGATGAGTATTTCCTGGGCCGCGGCGACACCCTTGCCGAACTGCACCTTGTGGCCTGCCTTGGCGAGGGCCATTTCGATTGCGGAAATCGAAATGATGATGTCGAAGGTGTCGACATATCCGAGGTGGGCAATCCTCAAGATCTTGCCCTTAAGGTGGTCCTGGCCTCCGGCCATGGTCACGCCTACCTCGTCCCTAAGGTACTTTACGAGCTTCCCGCCGTCTACGCCCTCTGGTACGAATACGCCGGTAGCCGCATTAGACGGGGCGTCAGGGGCAAGGGCCTTAAGTCCCAGTGCGGCGCACGCTGATCTTGTCGCGCGGGCTAATCTGTCGTGCCTGCCGAATACGTTGTAGAGCCCCTCTTCCTTTATAAGCTTCAGGCACTCTCTTAGGCCCGTGATGAGCGAGACCGCAGGGGTGTAGGCCGTGGTGTTGTCCTTGAGGTTCTTCCTCTCCTTCTTGTAATCGAAGTAGAACCGCGGGCACTTAGCCGTCTCCTGGAACTTCCAGGCCTTCTCGCTAAGCGCTACGAAGGCGAGGCCGGGCGGGAGCATGAACGCCTTCTGAGAGCCGGAGACGAGCACGTCTATCCCCCACTCGTCCATCGGCAGGTCGAATACGCCGACACCGGTGATGCCGTCCACTATGAGGAGGCAGTCCCTCTCCTTTGTGATCGCCGCAAGCTCCTTTATGGGGTGCGCGGCTGTCGTCGAGGTCTCGGAGGCCTGAACGAGGACGCCCTTTGCCTTCGGGTTCTCGTCCAGAGTCTTCTTGACTATCGCCGGGTCGACGGCCTTGCCCCACTCGACGGTTATCCAGTGGACCTTAAGGCCGTAGGCCTCTGAAATTTTGCCCCACCTCTCCCCGAACTTTCCGCCGTTTACGACGACGACCTCGTCCCCGGGGGAGTAAAGGTTTACTATCGACCCCTCCATCGCGCCGGTCCCTGAGGCGGCGAGAATGAGGACGTCCTGCTTTGTCTGGAATACGTACCTAAGGAGGTCTTCGGTCTCCCTGAAGACTTCGGAGAACTGCGGAGTCCTGTGGTGGATGATGGGCGCGGCCATCGCGAGCAGAGCCTGATCAGGCACCGGGGTGGGACCCGGGGCCAGGAGATACCTTTTCTTCATGATAAAACCCCTCCTTAAGTTAAATACTCCTGTATTTTTGTATTCTTAGACTTTTAAAGCTAACAGAGAGCCAAAGCGCAAGTCAAGAGAAACCTCATGCGAAGACATGGACGCCCAACCCATTGAAATACCAAATAAAAAACCGCCTGGACGCCTTGCGAGGCAGTTCCCTGCCACGCTTTGCCCAGACGGTCGACAATCAAACTAACGCTTCCGCTCCCCGGTGGTCGCCCACCTTCATTCCGTCAGTTGCGGAAGGCCTTTTCTATTGTGAATAGCGGCTTAAAATAATACTCCCGGGGAGGGTTTTTGTCAAGGGGGAAGTTGGGGGAGGGTTTTGGGGGGCGTATCTTTATAATTTCGTACCAAAAGCCTTTTGCGCCCTGCCGGGCTTTTTTCGGCATGGGGAGTTTTGAAAAACCCGCAAGAAGTCCCCCCTCTCCCCTTGTGGGAGAGGGCCGGGGCGAGGGGGCCCTCGCCGGGCAGGCAAATTTGTAACGGACGGCAGGAGAATCGATTATCCCGGAGGCTCCGTACCGACTTTGGCCCTGCGCCGAGCAGTCACCCTCCCCTCGGTCCCCTCCCGTCAAGGGAGGGGAGGTAAAAGACTAGTTTTTGTTCCGTCTTACCAACACACGGGCGCATGGCGGAGAGCGCCTCAGGGAGGCTGGGGTGAGCGAGCCGGGGGAGGATAGACGCGAAGCGCTCAGGGGGCGAGCGAACGAGGGAGGGGAGGGAGAAAGCGCTCGGAGCCATCGCCAAAAGCGCGCGGAGCGCGCAAAAGGCTTCAGGCAGAGGATTCGAATAAGCCAAACAAACGCATATCGAGTCACGAATCAAGGATTCAGGTTATAAACCTGAACCCGCAAAAATCTTCACTTCAACCCCTTTATATATTCTATCAGCGCCTTTATCTCCTCTTCCTTCAAGACCCCCTTCTGAGGGGGCATGATCGGCGGAAAGCCGACGACGACGTCCGTTGCCGGCTCGAGCTCCGAGCGTCTTATGTAATCCTCGTCTATCGTCACCTCCCGTTCCTTGCCAGCGGTCGATACCCGCACCTTTTTCCCGAATATGCCCTTGAGCGTCGGGCCGACGAGGGGCTTGCCGTCTACCGTATGGCAGACCGCACAGCCCTTTGACTTGAAAAGCTCCGCGCCCGCTGGGGCGGCTGGGGCTGGGGCCGCCTTTGCCTCGGCGGTCCCCGCGAGCCACGCCGTAAACTCCGACTCTTTCATGACGATTGCCTTTGAGATCATCTGCGAATGTCCGGTGCCGCAGTACTCGGTGCAGAAGAGGTCGTATTCCCCGGTCTCATCCGCCGTGAACCAGACCGTCCTTTCAAGGCCGGGTACGGCGTCCTGCTTCACCCTGAAGGCCGGGACGTAGAGGGAGTGGATGAGGTCGCGCGAATTGAGAGTTACCTTTACGGGCCTCCCCTCAGGCACGACGAGCCTGTCGCTCGGCTTTCCGTTCTCGTACTCGAACGACCACGCCCACATCTGTCCGTTTGCCTTTATCGTGAGCGCGCCTTCAGGTACCTTCCTTCTGGCGTCGTACCCGAGCCAGCCGTAATAGAACATGTAGAGGACTATGAGGACCGGCAGTATCGTCCAGGCCGTCTCAAGGAGCGCGTTGCCGTGGATGTCTTCCGGCTCTACCCCCTTCGACCTCCTGTAGCGAAAGACAAAATAAGACATAAGCCCGATGATAAGGAGGAAGAGGATGAGGCAGACCCCCGCTATCACGAGAAATGCGTTGTCCGTGCCGTGTCCGAGTCCGGTTACCGCCCACCTCATTTTAACCTCACCTGTAGGCGACGTCCGAGAAGACAAGCGCCCCGGAGACGATGAACACGATGAGACCTATGATGATCACCCACCTTGTAAGCCCATGCTCTGATTTCAGGTGCATGAAGACTGCGAGGACGAAGATGGCCTTTATCGACGCTATGATGAGCGGCCCGGCGATATTGAGCGCCCCGGCCTCTATCCCCGCGACCGTGACCGAGAGCCAGGTCAAGCCCATGAGCCCGAGCCAGACGAGGACGTACGTCGCGTAGCCGGTCCTGACTCTACCCTCTTCCCTTTCATGCATCTTTGTCACCTCAGGATATGAGATAGAAGAACGGGAACAGGAATATCCAGATGATGTCGACGAGGTGCCAGTACAGGGCCGCGTTCTCGAGCTTCACGAAGTCGCGCTTGTTCACTATCCCGCTTGCCGTAAGGACCGCCGCAATTGCGAGCACGAGCATCCCCGCGATGACATGTAGCCCGTGGAGGCCCGTGGCGAAGAAATACAGGCCATAAAAGACCGCCTCACCGGGAGGCAGCCCAGCGAACGCATCTCCACCGGGGTAGATGCCATGAGCGATCTTCCCCGTCCACTCGAAGTATTTGTTCACGAGGAATATGCCGCCTAATGTGACGGTGACGAAGATGAAGATGAGCGTAAGCTCTGTCTTACCCCGCCTTATCGAGGCGACGGACAACGCCGCGGTCAGACTGCTCGTAAGGAGTACGAGGGTGTTCACAAACCCGATAGTCCTGTCGAGGCCCGATGAGGCGGCGTGGAAGGCCTCCGGGTGCCTGATATCGTGCATGACATAGAGGAGGAGCGGGCCGAAAAACAGGCCGAGCTCGGTGAGTAGAAATAGCCACATCCCGAGCTTTGAGGCGGCGTAGTCCCTGTGGAGAGCGGTCTTTTCAAAGGTCTCGTTCATCTTAAACCTCTAAAGTCATACGGGCCTTTGGTCACTTCCGGGATCTTTTCGAAGTTCTCCCTCTGCGGCGGCGACGGTATCTGCCACTCAAGCGTCGCCGACCCCCAGGGGTTAAAAGGGGCGCGAGGCCCCCTGAACGCGCCCCTTATGAGGTTTACGAACATCATGATAAGACCCGTAACAAGCACCCACGAGCCGACTATCGAGACTATCTGCAGGGTCGAATATTGAGGCAGGTAATCGAAGTACCTCCTCGGCATCCCCTCTATCCCAAGGATGAGCATGGGGAAGAAGAGGAGGTTGAAACCGATGAATAAAACGAGGCACGACCAGTTCGCGACCTTCGTGTTGTACATCCTCCCGGTCATCTTGGGGAGCCAGTAGTGAAGCCCCGCGAAGAAGGCAAACCCCGCTCCGCCGAACTTTATGTAGTGGAAGTGACTCACGACAAAGTACGTATCATGCAGGTGGACGTTTATCGAGAGCGCGCCGAGTATGAGCCCCGTGAGCCCGCCGATGGAGAAGAGGAATATGAAGGCGAGCGCGAAGAGAAATGGCGTCCCGAGCACGATCGACCCCTTGTACAGCGTCCCGACCCAGTTGAATACCTTTATGGCGCTCGGGATGGCTACAAGAAATGTAAAGAACGAGAATATGACGCCCGCGGTATAAGAGGACCCGCTTACGAACATGTGGTGGCCCCAGACGAGCGACCCTACGCCCGCTATCCCCAGGGACGAATATGCTATCGCCCTGTACCCGAATATGACCTTCCTCGCGAAGACCGGGATTATCTCGGATATTATCCCCATCCCCGGGATTATCATGATGTATACCGCGGGGTGCGAGTATATCCAGAAGAGGTGCTGATACAATATCGGGTCGCCCCCCTTGGCAGGGTCGAATACGCCTATGCCGAATACCCTCTCCGCTATCACAAGGAGGAGGTTTACTCCGAGTATAGGGGTAGCCACTATCTGTATCCATGCGGTCGCGTATACGGCCCAGACGAAGAGCGGGAGCCTCCAGAAACCCATGCCCGGAGCGCGGAGCCTGTGGACTGTCGTGACGAAGTTTATACCGGTCAGAATGGATGAGAGCCCGAGGACGAATACGGCGAACACTGCGAGCGAGACGTATGTCCCGGTCCTCAAGCTGTACGGCGCGTAAAACGTCCACCCCGTGTCTGCGGGGCCGAGCGCGAGTGTAGCGAGCGCGAGAGCGGCCCCGGCCATGTAGAACCACCAGGAGAGGAGGTTGAGCCTCGGGAACGATACGTCGTTCGCGCCTATCATTATCGGGAGGAAAAAGTTGCCGAATATCGAAGGTGCCGCCGGGATGATGAAGAGGAAGAGCATGACGACGCCGTGGAGGGTGAATACCGAGTTATAGGTCGAGGCCTCCATTATCGTAGGGCCATGCGAGATGAGCTCGAGGCGCATGAGAAACCCCAAAGATACCCCGACGACGAAGAAGGAGAGGATCGAGACGAGATAGAGTATGCCTATCCTCTTATGGTCAGTCGAGAATATCCATGAGGAGATCCCGCCGGGCCTGCCTTCCGTTCCGAGGTATCCGGCCCCCTCATTTGCCATCGCGTCTCTTTCCCCTGCCCGAGTAGTTTAGATATATGAAGAGTATCGCCGCGCCGAAGAGGACGCCGAGCCCCGAGACCTTCAACGCGTCCAGCACGTAGCCCCTCGCCTCAGGGTCGTACCTGTAGCAGAGTTTCAAGAGCCTGGGCACGGTCGGCGCGCTCTTGTCCGCCGTCGCCTCGGTTACCGCCATCCTTATCTCTGCCGGAAGGAACCTCTCGCCCCGGATGTACCTGACGATCCTGCCTGTCTTTGAGAGTATGATAAGCGCGGCCGGGTGGTCGAAGCCGTCCGAGGACTTCCTGAAACTTATGCCGAGAGAGGAGGCGAGGCGCGCGATATTTTGAGAGTCGCCGACGAGGAAGCTCCAGCCGTTGTCGGGGATCATCGCCCCTCCAGCCGCAAGGTAATTCCTCTTCTTATGGAGGGCGTCCGCCGGGGTGTCCTCATCATCCATCGAGACGGTTATTATCCTGTAATC
>JACREV010000062.1 GCA_016218095.1 Deltaproteobacteria bacterium
GCCGCGCCGATCGCGCCGACGGGTATCATGATGTAGATGGCGGTAAGGACGTGTATGCCGCCGAACCTGTCCGAGAACCAGCCGCCGAGCACGCGGACGGCGCTTGCCGTGAAGCCGATGAGTATCATGAACTGGCCCGCCGAGACCTTGCTTACGCCGTACTGGTCGGCCATGAAGGTCGGCATGAAGCTCGAGAACCCGACGTAGCCGCCGAAGGTGACCCAGTAGAGGACGTTGAACACCCAGATGTCCTTTTCGCCGAGGACCTTCAGGTACTCGGTGACGGACTTCTTCTCCATCTTGTCAGGAGGCTCTTTCGCGAAAAACCACATCAGGACCATGACTACGGCTATGGGGATAGCGAAGTAGCCGTAGGCCGAGTTCCACCCGAAGGCCTTCGCGAGCGGAGGGGCGAAGAGGCCCGCGAATATCGTGCCGCTGTTTCCTGCCCCGGCTATGCCCATCGCGAGCCCCTGGCGGTGCGGCGGAAACCAGCCCGCGCCGAGCGGAAGGGCGACCGCGAAGCTCGCGCCGGCGACACCGAGTACGCCTCCCATTATGAGCACTTCATAGTAGGTGTGCACGAAGTAGAAGCCGTACATCATCGCGACAAAGGTGATGGCGAGCCCCACCATAGCGGCGAACTTCCTGCCGATCATCTCGGCGACGAGCCCGAGAGGGATCCTGAAGAACGCGCCCGCGAAGACCGGGATCGAGAGCATGAGCCCCTTTTCCGACGCCGAGAGATTGAACTCCTGGCTTATGAACGGGGCCATCGCGGCGTTAACCATCCAGACCATGAAGCTCATGTCGAAGTAGAGGAGCGCCATAAGGAGCGTTGGCGGATGCCCCGACTTCCAGAAGCCTTTCATTGACATTTTTCTAGTTCTCCTTTCATTATATTTGTAGTAGTGCGGATGCGATATATGACCTTCCTGCGTTGTGCTCTCGGAAAACCCAACGGTACGCCCGCGGTCGTGCCGTGAGCACACCTTCGCCGCTGGCCATTTGCAGGCGATAAAAACCGGGGTTTGCCTTTTCAGTGACAATAGTCACAGTTGCAAAGGCCGTGCCTGGGCGTATTATGAAATTTGGAAAACGTAACGCGTTGAATTATGGGATTTTGCCCCAGCCACGGGGCTTTTTTCCCCATAAGCGCCTGTGGCGGATTGCCACAGGGCCCGGGGCGGATCGCCGCAGTTTTGAGAAAAAAACTTCGCGACGCGTCCCGGGGAGGGGCGCTCGCATCCGGAGCGCGAAAAGACGGCGCAGGAAAAAACAGCTCCCGTCCGCTTGAAATAAGAAAAAAAGAGTGGATTGAGGTGTTTTCTCAAGCTATAATCTATTATCCTGAAAAACAAATTTTTCAAATACTGCGGCAAACTTCCCTGCCGTCCCGTTGAATTCCGTTTATGCGGATCAAGGTAAAAATAGTAATCCTCATAGTGACGACGCTCGTGCTGATCCTCTTCGTTGCCGCCTATTACAATCAAAGGGCGGTGGAAAGGGACCGGGAGGGGGTGCTCCTCGAGGACGCCGCAAAGATCGTGAGGGAAATAGAGTTCACGATAGCGGCGGGCGGCGAGGCGGGGCAGAGGGCCGCGAACAGGAGCGTTGAGGAGATGGCGTACTTAAGCTCCTTCCGCATCATGAACGAGGACTCCGCGAAGTCCTCCCCGGACCCTGGCCTCAACGACGCCAAAAAGGAGAGGGTCAGGGCGGCGCTCGGCGAGGGCCTGGAGAAGCTCCTCTATCTCTCCACGCACATAACGAGGATAGACATAATCCTTTTCGAGCAGGACGGCACGCTCGACCCGTTCTTCTCGAAGATAAAGAGGCAGGCGACCCATGCTCAGTTCACGCTTGAAAACATAAGCGAGGTCAAGAACGGGAGATCGGTCGTCGTCCAGGAGTCGCAGGGCGACTCCAAGTACCTGAGCGTACTCATGCCCGTAAAGTACGGCAAGCTCATCATAGGCATGGCCGGGGTAAAGGCGTCGAGCGAGGCGGTGAACACGCTCCTTACCTCGAAAAAGCAGACGACGCTCGTCGTGGCGCTCGTCGCGCTCGTCGTGATAGCCGTTGTCCTGATACTCTCCATGAACCAGATGGTAACCAGACCCATACAGAACCTCTTGTCCGCCATATCCGAGGTCAAGGAGGGCAACTTCAGGGTCGCGGTCGCCTCAGCGGCGCACGACGAGCTCGGGCTCTTGACCGAGCACTTCAACTCGATGGTCGACACCATCCGCCGGTCCTCGGAGGAAAAGGAGTTCCTCCTTAAGGAGATAAACAGGCACAACGACGAGCTCCAGGCCAGGGTCCAGGGCGCGACCGAGGAGCTTGTAAAAAGGAACGAGGAATTGTCTCTCGCCAACCAGTCGATATACGACATACAGAAAAAGCTCGGGCACTCGAGGAGGCTCGCGGCTGTCGGCCAGCTCGCGGCGACCGTCGCGCACGAGCTCGGGACTCCGCTCCACTCGGTCTCAGGCCACCTCCAGCTTCTTATGGAGGAGCCGGGGCTCACAACGGACTCGACGAGGCGGCTTACCATCATGCAGTCCCAGCTCGAGAGGATAATAACGAGCATACAGAACATACTCGACACCACGAGACAGCCGGAATCAAGGCCCGGTCTCGTGGACCTGAACGAGCTCCTCGAAGACCTCGGCATACTGGTCATGCCGGAGACCATTTCAAAAGGCATAAAGATCACGAAGACGTTCGGGGCCGACCTGCCGCTGGTCTACGGGTCGAGGTCGAAGTTAGAAGAGGTCTTCCTGAACCTCATCGACAACGCGATAGACGCGCTCCCGGGCGCCGGGGTGATATCGATCGAGACGAAGAGGGCGGCGAGCCCCGAGGGTCAGCCGCTCAAGACCGAAGGGCTCGGAAGGGTCCCCTGGGTCGAGGTCACGATCAGGGACAACGGCAGGGGCATACCTGAAACGCTCCTCAAGGACATATTCAAGCCGTTTTACACGACCAAGGCGCACGGCAAGGGGACAGGGCTCGGGCTCGCCATCTCGCAGGAGATAGTCGCCGGATACCACGGGTTCCTGACCGTCGAGAGCGAACCACAAAAAGGGAGCGCCTTCAGGGTGCTCCTGCCATCATTGGAGAAGACCAACGTATGAAAGCGCATTCGATCCTTGTAGTAGACGACGACCTTGTAGCGGCGGAGCTCCTCGCCGAGGTGCTCTCCAAGGAGGGCTACAGGGTCGAGCTTGCCACGAGCGGCGAGGAGGCGGTGAAAAAAGGCGAGGCAGGGGGCTTCGACCTCGTCATCACGGACCTCCGGATGCCGGAGCTGGGGGGGCTCGACGTGCTCGGCGCCTTCAAGCGCATGAGCAGTGATACGATGACGATAGTCATAACCGCCTTCGGCTCGTTCGAGACCGCGATAGAGGCGATACAGAACGGGGCCTACGACTACATCGTCAAGCCCTTCAAGATGGACGACATAAAGCAGAAGGTCGCCAGGTGCCTCGAGCAGAAGGCGCTCCTCAGGAAGAAGTCGACTGCCGTGACCTCGACCGAAGGTTTCGCGTTCAAGACGATCATCGGGTCGAGCCCGAAGATGCTCGAGATATACAAGACCGTCGCCCGCGTCGCCGGGAGCGACGTCCCGGTCCTCATCATGGGAGAGAGCGGCACGGGCAAGGAGCTCATAGCGAAAGCGATACACGACAACAGCCCGCGCTCGAAAGAGCCGTACATCGTCATAAACTGCGCGGCCTTCCCGGAGAACCTCCTTGAGAGCGAGCTCTTCGGCTACATGAAGGGGGCGTTCACGAACGCCCTTACCGACAAGAAGGGCCTTCTCGAAGAGGCGAACGGCGGGACCTGTTTTTTAGACGAGATAGGGGACATGCCGCTCAACCTGCAGGTAAAGTTATTGCGCGTTTTACAGAAGGGCGAAATACGCAGGATCGGAGCGAACCAGAACATCCCGGTGAACGTCCGGTTCCTCGCCGCGACGAACAAAGACCTTGGGGCGATGGTCAAGTCCCGGCAGTTCAGGGAGGACCTCTTCTACAGGCTCCACGTGGTTACGATAACCCTGCCGCCGCTCCGCGAGCACCCCGAGGACATACCGCTCCTCGTCGACCACTTCTTCCAGAAGGCGATAAACAAGACGAAGAAGGACGTCCACGGCATATCGAAGGAAGCGGTGGACATGCTCTCAAGGTTCAACTGGCCGGGGAACATCCGTCAGCTCGAGAACGTGATAGAGAGGGCCCTGGCGCTCACCAGCAACAAGGTCCTCCTTTCATCCGACATCCCCTCCGAGCTCCACGACGCCGAGGTGAGCTTCGCGGAGGAGAGGGACGGGACGCTCCGGACGCTTGAGGAGATAAAGCTCGACTACATCGAGCAGATACTTAAGCACACCGGCGGAAACCAGAACATGGCCGCCGAGATACTCGGCATCGACAGAAAGACGCTCTACCGGATACTCAAGAGGACGAAGGAAGACAGGGTCGAGGGGGAAGAGGAGGAGTAGGGGGGGAGATTTGAAACTGAACCGAAGGTTCGTGATTTGGTATAAGGCTTGAGGTGGTTCAACTTACACTTATGGATAGGCGCGGTTTTCCAACCGCGCCCAGGCGGGACTGGAAAGTCCCCGACACGCCAAAGTAAATCGAAAAAGCTCTTTTTAAAATTAGTTGACAATCCTGAAAAAGTGTTATAATGTTATATAACACCTGGTGGGGGAGGTGTGTTATGAGTAAATTTTCTGATTTTTTGAAAAGTAAAAGAATAGAAGCAGGTTATGGATTAAGAGAGTTTGCCAGGCTCATACAGATGCAACCTTCGAATTATTGCAGTATCGAAGCTGGTTCGCTTGTGCCGCCATCAGAAAAGTTAGATGTGATTGCTTCCAAGCTTGATATAAAAAAAGGTAGCAAGGAATATTTTCTTTTTCTTGACCGTGCATCCAAAACAAGAGATGAGATACCTGCAGATATTGAGAGACTCATAAGGTCTAATGCACTTATACCGGCAATGTTGCGTACTTTAGAAGGGGAAGAAATCGGGTCCAAGCAGTTAAAAAAAATCATAGAAGATATTAAGAGTGGACGATATAAACAAAAAACCTCAGATTAAAGATTATCCTCTTTGGCAATTAGAAAAGATCGCTAAAGAAACCCTAGAGAATGCTGAAAAATGCATCGAGGGGTATCGTGTCGATGTTGAAAAGCTACTGGAGGTTAAATTCGGAATTATTATAGATATACATTATAATCTTCAAGCTAAATACGGTGTAATGGGTTACATGCTTACCCATGGGAAACGGCTTTTTGTAGACAATCAATTGCTTGATGATTCACGATTTGAACAACGGTATCGTTTTACGCTTGCTGAAGAACTCGCACACCATATAATTCATAAAAATATATATGTGGGTTGTAAGACAGTCGATGAAAGAATTCACGCTGAATCTCTATTAACAAGACAGGAGAGTTATTTTCTGGAGCATAATGCTAAGGCACTTGCCTCTGCCATCTTAATGCCCAAAACTATCATAGAAAATCGAGTTGACAATTTGTTTTCTACTATTGGGAACGGTTCTAAGCACACAATATCTATTATTGGGATATTGTCTCGCGACTTCGATGTAAGTCAGCCAGCCATAAGAAGACGGCTGTTGAATCTTGGTTATCATAAAAAAAGTAATTTGAACTTAAAAAAGGAATAAAGGAGGAAGTTCGATGTCAAATGATGCGCCTGGCATGAAAGGATATCGTTCTCGCAATCAAGATGGGCAATTAAGGGATACGCGTGATGATAAACATGTCGGAACACTTGAAGAACAGTATGGCCGTGATTTCGGTGTGCGTTCCGATATGCATGTGGGAACATTGCTTGAGGAGACCGGGATGAATTCGGTAAACGATTTGATTCATAGCGATATCGGGCGTAAAAAAGACTGATCTAATATATGTTCCATATAATCCGATAACATGATGGCCTTAAAAAAAGCCAACCTGAAGGGCTGGCTTTTTAACCGAAGGGGGGACTCTGAGGTCTCCGCTCGTCGCTCCCGCTCCTCACTCCGACCCGCGCGTTTTTGCTGTCGGCGTTCCTCCCGGAACGCCTCATCCTCGCCAGCTCGGCGCAAAAACGCTGTTCGAGTCCCGTCATCGTATCAAAATAAAAAAGGACCAGCTAAAAACAGCTGGTCCTTTTATTGTTTTGGTGCCGAAGGGGGGACTCGAACCCCCACGGGTTTCCCCACCACCCCCTCAAGATGGCGTGTCTACCAGTTCCACCACTTCGGCGTTCTGCAACGAGGGATTGAGACCTTTTGAGAAATCAAATGCCGCGGGGAGGCGGCATTCTTTTTAAATTAACACGAGCCTTCGATTCAAGTCAAGCGGTATCGAACGAAATCCCTTAAAAATCCGGCCCGTTTTCTTGAATTATCTACTTCTGCGCCGGGAGTTCGGCAGGGGGCGCCGTGGCCGGTGCTTCAGCCGGAGCCGTGGCGGCAGGAACATCGCTCATTATAGACTTCGTCCTCGACTTCCCGGACGTGTAGGTGAGGAAGAGCGAGGTGAGCATGAATATCGCCACGCAGATGTAAGTTATCTTCGTGAGTATCGTAGCCGGACCCGCGCTGCCGAAGAGGGTCTGGCTGGAAGCGCCTCCGAAGGTCGAGCCGATAGAGGCCCCCTTGCCGACCTGAAGGAGCACGGCGATGATGATAATGAAGCTCACTATTACATGGATGACGGTTGTGATGGTCGCTAACATGATTCTCCTAAGTATGTTAAGGAATATCGATCATCTAAAAACAATAATACGCTCGTATGTGTCCTCTCATCGAAGAGGCCTTCCCCGAGTTAATTAGCAATTTTACCCTTTTGAAGGAGAAATGCAAGAGGAAATTGTCTTGAGGCTACCTCTAAAAATTAGATATTTTTTCTGAGATCAAGGAAGGGTGGAAATAAAAAGCGGAGCATATATGTGAATATGTGAGCATTTTTATTTTCGCCCTGACGCAGAGATCGGGAAAAAGAGCAATTTTTAGAGGTAGCCTTGAAAGTGGGAGGCGGACCTGTGATGAATGCGGCCGGCAGGGAGGTCGCTGAAAAACATAAGGGTGCCGGTGCCGGCGTGGCTAAAGATTTTTCTTTCGGCAAACCAACCGCCTGGAGATCGCTTCGCCGCAGATGCGCTCGGCGCGCGACCAAAGCCAAATCGATGCCTGTAGACTTTTCGGTCCACAGCGGATTGATACCGATCTGCCGGTCCGGCAAGGACTACTTCTGCAGGAAGTTCACGATGCGGGCGAAGTCCTCGGCCTTGAGGGAAGCGCCTCCGACGAGCGCGCCGTCTATATTGGGTTGGCTCATGAGGTAGTCGATGTTGTCGGCCTTGACCGACCCGCCGTAGATGATACGGGTGTTTTTAAGGGACTCCCTTTCGTAGAGCTCGAAGAGCAGCTCCCGGAGGGCGTTATGCACCTCCTCGGCCTCCTGGGGGGTGGCGACCTTGCCGGTCCCTATGGCCCAGACAGGCTCATAAGCGATAGTTATGTCGCGCAGCGCCCCGCCGCCGAGCCCGTAGAGCGCCTTTTTGACCTGGAGCTTTACCTTCGAGATGGTCTTGCCCTTCTCCCTCTCCTCAAGCGTCTCTCCGACGCAGACGATGGGTCTAAGCCCTTCACGGAGGGCCGCGATGACCTTTTTGTTGACCATCTCGTCGGTTTCCTTGAAGAACTCCCTCCTTTCGGAGTGGCCGATTATCACATGGTGGCACCCGGCGGATTTGAGCATTTCGCCTGAAATTTCACCGGTATACGCGCCGCTCTTCTCCCAGAAGAGGTTCTGTGCGCATAGTCTCATGGGGCTGTCGGCTATAAGGGGGCTCAGATGGTAGATGTGCGTGAACGGCGGGGCTATGAGGATCTCGGCGTTGTCCGCGCCCCTAAGAAGCTCCCGGAGTTTGAGCACCAGCTCCACGCCCTCGTGGATAGTGGTGTTCATCTTCCAGTTTCCGGCTATAAGAGGTCTCAGCATTCGCGTAAGTTGGTGGAGAGCAAGGTTTTTTTACCTCTTGCCTGCCTGGAGCCTTGGTTCGATCAATTTGCCGCCGCGGCCTGCGCCTTCTGCCGAAGGGCGGTAATCCCCGGGAGCTCTACACCCTTGAGTATCTCGAGGAACGCGCCGCCGCCGGTCGAGATATAGCTCATCTTTGCGAACTCTCCGGCGCGGTGGACTGCGACGTCCGTGTCCCCCCCGCCGACTATGGTCATGGCGTAGGTGTTGGCGACACTCGTCACCATGGCGAAGGTCCCGCGGCTGAACGCGTCTATCTCGAATACGCCCATCGGGCCGTTCCAGATGATCGTCTTCGCGTTCTGTATCGCCTCGGTAAAGAGCGTGACGGTCGCCGGACCTATGTCCAAGGCCATCCAGTCCTTGGGTATCTCCTGGTAGGTGACGACCTTTGACTCGGCTGAGGCGCTGAACTTATCCGCCACGACGAAGTCGACAGGCATGTAGAGCTTTATGTGTCTTTCCCTCGCCTTTTCAATGACTTGCTTCGCGGTCTCGAGG
Source organism: Deltaproteobacteria bacterium (assembly GCA_016218095.1). Classification (GTDB taxonomy): domain Bacteria; phylum Desulfobacterota; class GWC2-55-46; order GWC2-55-46; family GWC2-55-46; genus GWB2-55-19. The sequence goes on from JACREV010000062.1 coordinate 8,574, forward strand.
GCGTCGGTCTCGCAGAAGGAGTTGCCTACCTCGTAGCCGAGGGCCTTGAAGAAGGTAAGGGCCATGCCGCCGCCGATGATGAGCTTATCGACCTTTTCACATAAGCTCAAGAGCACGCCTACCTTGTCCGATACCTTTTTGCCGCCGATTATGGCGACAAGCGGCCTCGTAGGTTTTTCCATGGCCATCGAAAAATAGGTGAGCTCCTTTTTCATAAGGAACCCGGCCCCTACCTCTTTCACGTACCTGGTTATGGCGACGTTAGATGAGTGGGCCCTGTGCGCCATGGCAAAGGCGTCGTTTATGTAGACGTCGGCCAACTCCCCGAGTTTCCTGCCGAAGTCCTCGTTGTTCTTCTCCTCCTCGGGGTGGAACCTCAGGTTCTCAAGGAGGACGACGTCCCCCGGCTTCATGGCGTCGACGACCTTCTTCGTATCTTCCCCGATGCAGTCGGGCGCGAGCGTCACCTCCTTTTCAAGGAGCCTCCCGAGCCTCTTGGCAACAGGCGAGAGGCTCATTTCAGGGACCCTCTTGCCCTTGGGACGCCCCAGGTGCGAGGCGAGTATGACCTTGGCGTTCTCATCGAGCGCGTAGTTTATGGTGGGGAGCACGCCCCTTATGCGGGTGTCGTCGGTGATGTTGCCGTTCTCATCGAGCGGCACGTTGAAGTCCACCCTGATGAAGACGCGCTTGCCGCGAAGACCTATCTCGTCCATATACTTAAGACCTTGGTTCAAGTCCCTAACCTCCTGTTTTTGTTACAGACCCTTTGCGGACATCATGAGGACGAGGTCGCGCATCCTGCAGGAGAAACCCCATTCGTTGTCATACCAGGCCAGCACCTTTACGAGGTTGTCGCCGATGACCTTCGTCGAGTGCGCGTCTACGATCGAAGAGTGCTGGTTTCCTTTGAAATCCACCGAGACGAGCTCGAGGTCGCAGTACTCGAGGACCCCTTTGAGCTTGCCTTCGGCCGCCGTCTTCAAGGCGGCGTTTACCTCCTCGGCTGTCGTCTTCTTCGAGACCTCTGCTACGAGGTCGACGACCGATACCGTCGGGACCGGCACGCGGACGGCCATGCCGTCGAGCTTGCCCTTGAGCTCTGGAAGGACGAGGGAGACGGCCTTTGCCGCGCCCGTCGAGGTCGGTATCATGGAGAGGGCCGCGGCGCGCGCGCGCCTTAGGTCCTTGTGCGGGAGATCGAGTATCTTCTGGTCGTTCGTGTAGGCGTGGATCGTGGTCATGAGCCCCTTGACTATGCCGAAGGAGTCGTTTACGACCTTGGCCACAGGCGCAAGGCAGTTCGTGGTGCAGGAAGCGTTTGAGATTATCGAATGTTTTTTGGGGTCATAGGTCTCGTGGTTGACTCCCATGCAGACGGTTATGTCCTCGTTCTTGGCCGGGGCCGAGATGATGACCTTTTTCGCGCCGGCGGTCAGATGGAGCTCGGCCTTCTCCCTGTTGGTAAAAAGACCGGTGCATTCGAGGGCTATGTCGATCTTCAGGTCCTTCCAGGGGAGCTTTGCCGGGTCTTTTTCGGCGGTTATCTTTATTTCTTTGCCGTTTACGACTATTCCGCCCTCTTTCGCGCTCACATCAGCGTCGAGTATCCCGAAGACCGAGTCGTATTTGAGGAGGTGGGCAAGGGTCTTGGCGTCGGTGACGTCGTTTATGGCAACGAAGTCTATATCCTTGTTCTTGAGAGAGGCCCTCAGGATGTTCCTCCCTATGCGGCCGAACCCGTTTATCGCTACCCTTACCATCTCGTGTCTATCCTCCGTTATCTGTTATTTTTCAAGACGATACGGCTGAATAAGTATCGTCCATATCTCAATTGTCAGGCCGCCCCGTACTTCTTGAACTCTTCCTTTATTTCCTTGAGGGTCAACTGTCCGGGAGCGGTCGAGCCGGTAATCGAACCGTAGGTTATAAGCGAGCCGAGCATGGGGAAAAAGACCCGGGACGCGGCGCCTATCGAGCCCATCGCTATGATTATAAGGTCGTCTGCGCCGAGCAATACCCCGGCAAGCCTTTTGAGGTCCTTGGGTGAGCGTGCATGCGCCGCCACCTTTACGATATCCGCGCCTTTTTTCCTTGATTTTTCAATAATATTCCAAAGAGCGCCGTCTCCGGGGGTGGTCTTGAAATCATGGTGGGAGATGATAACAGTCTTCCCGTTTCTCTTTGCAAAGTTTACCACATTTTCCATTATCCCGCTTGAGCTGAGCTCTATGTCTATCATATCTGAATAGGGGATAAGCGCGTCGAATAGGGCGGCCCTCGTCCTGTCGCTTAAGGGGCGGACGCCGCCCTCTTTTCTTGACCTGACTGTAAGGATTATCGGAAGACCGGAGATTTTCTTGAGTTTTTTGAGGTTTTCCGCGAGAGTTGCGGGGTCGAGGTCAGCAAACGAGTCAACCCGCACCTCAAGGAGGTCCGCCCCTTGCGCTACGGCCTTTTTTACCGCGCCGATCTTTATCTCTTCAACAATTACCCCGGCGGCCTTCGGGCCGGTTGCCGGAATTGCGCCCTTCCTCAATCGGCCCCCAAGAGAATATTAGGATTCCACAAAAAAATCGTAAATGCCGGAGATGAGGTTAACCAATTGAAAATGAAAATAAAAAACAGCAACCGGCGCGAAGGGCCCTTTTTTTAGGCCAATATACCAATACTTAAAAGGCCGGAAAAAGTCAAGAAAAATCAGGCCACGCTTTATCATAGACTTGAAACGATTCAGGGGATAATGATTTTCCCGGACGGGTTTTTAAATTTTAATGTAACGCATCTCTTTTTTTTAATCTAAACAAAAGATAATGAATGTTGAAAAACCCCGCGGGACAGGAGTCTCCGGGCTATGGGTTACCCCCCCCGCCAGAGTACCAAAAAAACGCGATAATAAAGCGCTAAAGAAAAGACGCGTAGGGCTTGAATTTCAAGGGGTACTCGGGTTATAATTTTTGTACTTTCTTACGGAGTCTTTATGGGTGGAATCGGCGCAATAGTAGGTTTGTTCCTTATGTTCTCTCTCGCGGTCTCCTGGGTCGCGGGAGACAAGGAGAAGGCCCGTCTCGAGGACAAGGTCAAGGAGACGAAGTCCGCGGAGATGGCGCTTGAGAAAGACCTCAACATGGCGAAGAACGAGCATACGAGGACGCTGGAATCTCTCAAGGAGTCCGAGAAGAGGCTGAAGGATGAGATAGCCGAGAAGAAAAAGTTAGAGAGGGCGCTCGCCTTCGAGGAGAGGCAGAGGAGGCTTGCCGAGAAGGAAGGCGTCGACTTCGATGCAGAGAAGGAGAGGGAGAGGATAAAGGCCGAGATAGAGGCCAAGGCCCAGCAGGAGATAACGGAGCTCGAGGCGAAGCTCCTCGCCGTAGAGGAGGCCAAGAAGCGGTTCGAGACCGAGATGCGCCTTAAGATAGAGGAGGAGGCGAGGAAGCGCGCCGAGGAGGCATGGACTCAGGCCGAGCTCGCGAGGGCCCAGGCACAGGAGGCGGCTCTTAAGAGCACCTCGCTGGAAGGCAAGCTTAAGGAGATGGAAAAGGCCAGGGTAGCGATGGAGAAGTCGCTTAAGGCCCAGGAGACTGCGCGGAAAGACGCAGAGACGAGGCTCGCCAAGGAAAAAGACGCGAGGAATACGCTCGAGGCCCGGCTTAAGGACGTTGAAAAAACAGTTTCTATCGCCAAGTCTCTCGGCGGCGCGGCAAAGGACGCGGTCGTAGCCGCCGCGGCCGTTTCGCAGGGGACGGAGGGCGCCATGGTCGAGAAGGCCGCCGAGGCCTCGGCGCTCCTTGTGGCTGAGCTTGAAAGGTCGAAGTCCGACGCTGAGAAGAAGGTAAAGGAGAGCCAGGAGTCTATCGCGGCCCTTCAGAAGGATATAGCAAAGATAAACGAAGAGAAGACCGTTATCAAGGCCGAGGCCGAGGCAAACGCTAAAAACCTCGCGCTCATAAGGCAGGAGCTCAATGCCGCGAAACTGGAAGAGGACTCCTTAAGGAAGGCGCTCGAGGCGAGGCCCGTAGTGCTCTCACCCGAGACGGTCGCGGAAGGTGAGGCCTCCCGCGAGGAGCTCTCGAAGAAAGTCGCTTCGCTGGAGGCGAGGCTCTCCGAGGCCGAGGAGGCGAAGAGGAAGTCCGAGGAGGCGTCCCGGCTCGAGTTCGAGACGCTCCGGGTCCGCTCCGAGGAGATGCTCGCCAGGAACAGGGAGCTTGAGAGCCAGCTTGGAGACCTGAAGCAGACGCTCGCAAAGTCCGAGGTCGCGGGCGACATGGCGAGAGACTTGATCGCCAAGAACGCCGAGCTTGAGACAAGGCTTAAAGAAGCGGGGCTCGTCTCACTCCAGGGCAAGGCCGCCACATTCGTAGCCCAGAAGCTCATCGAAAAGAACTCCGAGCTCGAGATGAAGCTCAAGGACGCGCAGCTCGCGCTTGCGCAGTCTGAGGCCGCCAGAGGCGACGCACAGTCGGCTATCAAGGAGAACCGGGAGCTCGCATCCAAGCTCAAGGACGCCGAAATAACGCTCGCAAAGAGCCAGACGTCGTCCGACCTGCTTGAGAACCTGAACGCGAGGAACGCCGAGCTCGAGACGAGGATAAAGCAGGCCGGCGAGGCTATAGCCCAGGCAGATGCCGCGAGGTACATGGCAGAGGAACTCCGCTCCAAGAACAAGGAACTCGAGGAGCGCCTCAGCAAGAGCCCGGGTATCGACTATAAAGAAATAGAGAATTTGAGGGCTTCGAGGAAGGAAATGGAGGAAAAGCTCCTCCAGGGATCCGAGCTCAAAAAGACCCTTGAGGTGAGCCTTAAGGACGCAGAGGCCGCAAAGGCCGCAGGGGAGCTCGCGATAAAGGAGATAGCAACGGCCAGGGAGCAGACGGAGTTGAAGCTCCTTCGGGAGGCTGACGCAAGAAGGGCCCTTGAGGCGAAGCTCGCCGAGTTCGAGGCCGCAAAGGCCGCAAACGAGCTCGCCATAAGGGACGTTGAGGCGACGAAAAAGAGGCTCGAAGTCCAGGTCGCGCAGGAGATAAATGCGCGGACCGCCCTTGAATCGAAGCTCAAGGAGACGGATTACCGGAAGAAGGTCGCCGAGAACGCCATAGACATGGCCGAGACCTCGAAGAAGAACGCCGAGGCCCAGATGCTTCTGGAGCTTGAATCGAGGAAGGCGGCGGAGGCGAAGCTCGAAAGCGAGCTCGGCGCGAGGAAGGGCGTTGAGGCGAGGCTCGTCCAGGAGGTCGAGTCCAGGAGGATAATCGAGGCGAAGCTCCGGGAGACCGAGGAGGCGAAGGCCGCCGAGATGGAGGCGATAAAGAGCCTGGAGAAGGCCTTGAAGGACGCCGAGGAGAGGCTCGAGAAAGAGGACCAGGCCAGGAAAGACCTCGAGCTCCAGATACAGAGGATAAGCAGGGAGGCCGAGGCGTGGAAGGCCGAGGGCGCGGTGGCCACGGACGTCATCGCCCTCCAGAAGGAGTTCGCGAACCTCAAGGCGAAGATAGTCGAGAAGCTCAAATCCGGAGAGGTCAGGCCCGAGGACGTGGCCAAGTTCATGGAGATAGACGACGTCCTCGGCTTCTACATAGTAAAGAAGGGCGACACGCTCTGGAAGATTGCGAAGAACAAGGACGTCTTCGGGAACCCCTTCATGTGGCCGCTCCTGTACAGGTACAACGTTTCGAAGCTCAAGGGACCCGATATCATAAGGATCGACCAGGTGCTCATCATCTACAAGTCAATCTCCAAGACCGAGGCTAAGGACGCCGTCAAGAAGGCGAAGCTCAGAGGCGACTGGCGCAGATGGACCGACGCCCAGAAGCGGAGCTGGGTAGAGGAGTGGACGAGGTAGAGGGGCGGGGATAGGGCGGTATGGAAGGGTTAAGGTTTAAGCGGTAGGACAAGCCGTTAAGCAGACATCGACAAAGCGAAAGGGAGGGGCAAAAAGCCCCTCCCTTTTTTTTTATTTTAATCTCCTGGGCGCCGGTTTTAAAAGCACCCTTTACCCCCGGAATCAATAAGTATTGAGAAATAATATAAAATTACCTATAATCCCCGTAAAGTACTTACCTTTCAGACGGGGACCCCAGGTTGGCTTATTTTTTAGTATACGTTACCATCTGGACCACGGTCATTCTCATCGTAGGGACTTTTCTGGCCGTTCTCGTCCGAAGGTCCTTGATGGGCCGCAAGTACATGAGACTGGATGTGGAGAGGGAGAGGTACTCCACCCTGCTCGCGACCATAGAGCTCGGCAACACCATCGAGGATATCCGACCTTTTCAAAAAAAGCCCGGCTCCGCCGGCTGGATCGCGATAGAGGAGAACCTCTTCAGGGCCCTCGGCTCGGATGCCGGGAGGCAGGAGGGTTTGCGCCTCTTCAATGTACTCGGTTACGCGGACAGGTACATGGAGTCCCTCTCCTCGAAACGCAAATGGGAGCAGGCGCTCTCGGCCGAAAAGCTCGGCAGGATCAATTGCCGGGGGGCCGTCCCCAATCTCATGGATTCCCTCAAGAGCCCGAACAGGGACCTGCAACTCATGGCCATACATTCTCTCGGCGTCATAGGGGACGAGACGGCGATCCCGCCTCTTGTGGCGCTCCTGAAGCAATCCGTCGCCGCAGAGGAGGAGATCTCTCTGACTGTCCTCAAATCCTCTATACTCGCGTTTGGCCAGAACGCCGTGATGTGGCTCGTGCCCTGCCTCAACGACCCTGACTGGCGTATGCGCTCGACCGTCCTCGACGTGCTCGGGGAGATAGGGGATCGGAGGCTCTCCGGCGAGTTCATGAGGATGCTCAAGGACACGGAGCAGGATGTGAGGGCAAAGGCGGCTAAGGGCATAGGGAAGCTCAAGTGCCGCGAGGCGGTCCCGATGCTCATGGAGGCGCTCGCCGACCAGTTCTGGGTCGTCCGGCTCCACAGCGCGAGGTCGCTCGGGCTCATGAAAGAGCCTGTTGCCATCGCGCCGCTAACGGAGATGCTCGGGGACAAGAACTGGCAGGTAAGGAGCGTCGTAGCAGAGGCCATGAGCAGGATAGGCGGCAGGGCATTCGTCGAGATGCTGAACGTCTTCATAGACTCGACGGATAAGTACGCGAGGGACCAGGCGCTCGATGAGCTCGGGAGAAAGGGCGTATACGCGAAGTTGATGGCGCGGCTTTACGCCGGTAATGGCCCGGAACCCCCTTTAAAACTTAATGAATCCCCAAAGACAGACGATAAGGTGGATGTAGACCGGGAGATACTCGACGAGATGCTCTCGGTCCTCTCCACACTGAACGATTTCAGGCTCTATGAGGTCCTGGACGCGCTCTCGGGAGGGAAAGGCGGAGAGGCGAACGAGGAGGCGGCAAGGGCGGTCTCCGAGTTAAAGGGCCGCGAGCGGACCGCGCCAGGGCCGGAGCGGCCTACGGGTATTATATCTTAAGTGGAAACTTCTCTTATAAACTTTATCTTTTTCTTCAACTACGTCGTGCTCGGCTACTACTTCGCCGCAAACGGCATATATCTCGTCCTGCTCGTGCTCGCCTCGGGCATGATCATAAACCACCTTTCAAGGCTCGAGTACGGGAGGTATCAGACGTCCATACACCCGCTCGTCGCCCCTCCCATAAGCATCATCATAGCCGCGTACAACGAGGAGGCGAACATAGCGGACTCTATCGGGTCGCTCCTCCACCTCAATTATCCCGACTATGAGGTGATCGTCGTGAACGACGGCTCGACCGACGAGACTTTAAAGAGGCTCATCAAGGCCTATAAGCTCACGCGGACAAACGTCATATACCGGGAGACGATACGCACGGCCCGGGTATTCGGTTTCTATCTGAACCCCGATAACCCGAAGCTCATCGTCGTTGACAAGGGGCACGCGGGAAAGGCGGACTCGCTGAACGTAGGCATAAATATTTCGAGGGCCCCTTACTTCTGCTCGGTCGACGCGGACTCCATCCTCGAAGACAGCGCGCTTATGCGCCTTATGAGACCGATCGTCGAGGCCCCGGAGCTCGTCCGCGCCACAGGCGGGATAGTGAGGATAGTAAACGGCTCAACGATAGTCGGGGGCAGGCTGAAATCCATTCAGCTCCCGTCCGATTCATTATCGAGACTACAGGTCGTCGAGTACATAAGGAGCTTCCTCTTCGGCAGGGCGGGGCTCTCAAAGCTCAACTCGCTCCTCGTGATCTCAGGGACGTTCTCGATGTTCCACAAGAGGTCGGTGCAGGAGGCGGGCGGGTATCTCACGAACACCGTCACCGAGGACATGGAGCTCGTGGTGAGGCTCCACAGGCACCTCCGGGATAAAGGTTCGAAATATAATATCAACTTCGTCCCCGACCCCATATGCTGGACAGAGGCGCCGAAGGACCTCAAAATGCTCAAGAGGCAGAGGAGGAGGTGGCACCTCGGGCTCGCCGAATCCATCTTCACCTACCGGAAGATGCTCTTCAACCCGCGCTATGGCAGGGTCGGGTTTTTCGCGCTCCCTTACCAGCTCTTCGTCGAGCTCCTCGGGCCGGTAATAGAAATAGTCGGCTACTTCGTCGTGACGGCCTCCTTTATCCTCGGCATAGTGAACAAACAGTTTTTCATGCTGTTCCTCTTCATGGCCCTCCTTGTGGGGATATTCTTCTCCACGGCGGCGGTCCTTCTTGAAGAGATATCCTACAGGAGGTACCCGCGGCTCAAGGACCTCCTCATACTCCTCGGATACGGGATACTCGAAAACTTCGGCTACAGGCAACTGCTCGCGCTCTGGAGGACCCAGGCGGTCTTCAGATTCCTTTTGATGAAGGAGAGGAAGTGGGAGGTCGTAAAAAAGCAGGGCTTCGATAGCCCGGAGGCGCAGGCATAGTGAGGGCGAAGACGGTCATGCATGAAAAGAACGTTCTGAAAGGGAGATGGATGAGGCGGTCTTTACCGGCGCTCTCAGCCGTCCTTCTGATGTTACCTGCAAGCGCCGGCGGCGAAGGGATCGCGACACGAGCCCCCGCAACTGAGACCGTTACGGATAATGGGTCAGGCGCGGAGACAGAGGCCGCACCTCCCCTTGCGCCCTCCCCAGCGCCCTCCCCAGCCAAGGACGAGCTTCTTAAGAAGGCGGACTCCCTTGCAAAGAACGGAGGTCTCGATCGGGCGGTAGCTCTCCTTAAAGACCTCGCCACAGAGTACCCTTCTGATTTTGAAGTCAGGCTCTCCCTTGCGCGCGCCCTCTCATGGGCAGGCGATTACGAAGGGTCCGTAGCCGAATACAACAAGGCCCTTGAGCTCAGCCCCGGAAACCCGGAGGCGCTCTCCGGGCTCGGAAGGGTCCTCTCATGGGCGGGCGAGTACGACAGGTCGATCGCCGCGTACAGAAAGTCGATCGAGGCCGCCCCAAGGGATGTCGACACACGGAAGGGTCTCTCGCGGACGCTCTGGTGGAAGGGGGACCTTGACGGGGCCCTGAAAGAGATAAGGGAGGCATTGTCCGCCGCGCCTAAGGACGACGAGGCGCTCGAGATAGAGGAGAGGCTACGGGAGGAAAAGGGCCCGCGCATAAGGGGCCATTATTCGAGCTCCACCGACTCGGACTCGAACGATTTGAAAATATACGGCCTTTCAGGTTATTATTTTACGGGGAGGCCCGGCAGGCTCACATTCAACCTCAACTTCTACGAGGCGACGAGGCCCGGGGCCACAGCTAACGCTACGACGATCGGCGTCAAGGATTCCATCGACCTGACAGACAGGCTCGTCGTTACCGCAGGGCTCTCTTTGGTCATGCTCGAACCGGAGAACGACGATACGGTGTTTATGGCGGGAGGACTGAACGGCAGATACGAGTTCTCTTCGAGGACGAGGCTTTCGGCGGGCTACAACTACTCGCCGATGCTCGATACCGTCCAGCTCATAGAGAACCACGTGAGGACAGGCGAGTACCATGCCGCGCTCTCGCACGATTACCGCGACGTGACGTTTACGGCCTTGACCGCTTATTCCGGCTACTCTGACGGGAACTCGAGTTATGACATGACCGGGACGATCTCGTACCGTCTCTCGGAGAGGCACGGCATATATGTCGGGGCCGTCTCCGAGTACAAGGATTTTTCGGAACACACGGCGAGCGGGTACTTCAACCCCCCGCAGATATTCTCGAACAGCCTGTTCTTGACAGTCGAAGACGACATACCAGGCACTCGACTTTCGTACAACGCCGATATAGAGGCCGGCATGCAGAGCTTCAGCGGCAAGACGGAGTCCACCTCCGCAATCGAAGTCGGCGTCGAATGGCGCCTCACAAGGGAGATCTCCCTTGACGCGGGATACAAGTACAGCAGGTCGGCGCTGGAATCCTCCTCGGGCTTCAGGTTCGAGGAGGTAAAGGCGGGAGTAACTTACCTCTACTAAAAAAAGCGATGTCTACTGAGAAAAAAATCTGGCTCGTCATGGCCGTCTTCATAGGCCTCTTCGCCTACGGAGTCTGGAACCTCTTCAGCCCCGACGCCTTCCCCATAAGCTTTGTTCGGGGCGAGGTGAGGGAGGTCTCCTCCGGGGTGCTCGCCGGCCCGTACCCGTCGAAAGACGAACTCAAGGTCCTCGCCGCCAAGGGTGTCTCCGAAATAGTCTGCCTCATGGACCCCAGGCTCGCGGTCGAAAGGCCCCTCGTCGAAGAGGAAAAGAGGATGGCCTCGGAACTTAATATCGCCTTCTCGAACTATCCGATGGATTTCTCAGATATGGAGGGGAGCGGGTCCAGAGAAGAACTCGAAAAGGCGGTCAGACACCTTGTCGGAAGAAACGGCGACTCAAGGGTCTATGTCCATTGCTACCTCGGAAGACACAGGGTCTCTCTCTTCGTCGAGGCATTCCGTAAGGCCTCGACCCTTAAAGCCGTCAGCCCATCTCCTCTTCAATCCGCTCCACGGCCCTCCTCGACTGAAGGAGCGGGCCCCCGAGAGGCCCTCGCCCGCCAAGCGCAATGACCAGACAGTAGCCTTCCTTTATCGCCGAGATCACGAGCCTGGAAGACCCGGTGACTATCGCCACGGATTCAACGGCAGACCCCCCGTACCGCGAAGAGACGTCCTTCATGATGTTGAATATCACGCCAAAATGCGCGCCGATAAGGTCCATCTCGATTGAGTCGATTGAGGCGTACGAATCCACAACCTCCCCGTCATGGGCGAGCATCACCGCCCCCTCGGCCCCAAGGGACTCGACCAACCCCCTCAATATCTCGCGGAACGACATCTCCAATCACCCCGGTGCGGTTTTGAATACGGGAAATTCCTGGGATGAAACTTTCTGTAGAAAGTTTCCCCCAGACCCCCTTCAAAGACTTTTAGTTCCCGAACAGCCCCCCATAGATAAGCTTAAAATGACTTATAGGTTTCAATATCCATGTACATCAATTTTTCAATTGTATGGGGGGCTGTTCGGGAAGAACTGAAAGTTTTTGGAGAGAGTTTGAGAGAACCTTTTTACAAAAAGGTTCTCTCAAGAATCTCCGTATCTAAAACCGTACTGAGATGACCTTGGAGACGCCGGGTTCTTCCATGGTGATGCCGTAGAGGGCGTCGGCCATCTCCATCGTCTTTTTGTTATGGGTTATGAGCATGAACTGGCTTATGCGGGCCATCTCTTTTACGAAGATATTGAAGCGGTCGATGTTGGCGTCGTCCAGAGGCGCGTCGACTTCGTCCAGGAGGCAGAACGGGCTCGGCTTTATGAGGAATATGGAGAATATGAGGGCCGTTGCCGTGAGCGCCTTTTCTCCGCCGGAGAGGAGAGAGATGGACTGGAGTCTTTTTCCCGGGGGCTGGGCGACGATATCGACGCCTGCCTCGAGTATGTCGGAGTCTTCTGTCAGGCGCAGCTCCGCCCTGCCGCCGCTAAAGAACCTCGGGAAGGTCTCCTGGAACTTCGCGTTTATCTCGTCGAACGCGGTCTTGAATTTCTCGCGCGTCGTCCTGTTTATGCGGGTTATGGCGGTGTGGAGCGCGTCGACCGACTTTGTGAGGTCTGCCTGCTGGTCGAGGAGGAACTGGTGCCTCCTTTCGAGTTCGGCGTATTCTTCGAGGGCCGATAAGCTCACCTCTCCGAGCTCGGAGATCTTTTCGCGGAGCTCGGCCCTCCGGGACTCTTCGGAGGAGGTGTCCGGGATGTGCCCGTCTTCGGGGGTGACATAGGGGACGAGGGCGACCGAGTATTTCTCGGAGACCTTGTCCCTGAGGTTCGCGATGGAGAGCTCGAATTCTTTGGAGTCGATGGAGAGCTCGCCCTTGAGTTCCTGAAGCTCGGAGTAGGCTGATTTAAGGCCTTTTATCTCATGCTCGGCATCTTTTAAGCGGTTGGCGAGGTTGTTCATCTCCTCTGTCCGCTGGACCTCTTCATTTTTTGCGGCGTCGAGTTCTGCAAGGAGTCCTTCGAGCCTGATCTTGAGCTCTTCGAGGGATTTAAGCTTCTCTTCGGCCTCGACGCTTCCGCGTTCTATCTGGGAGGACCTCGTTTCGATCTTCCTTGAGGTATCGGATACAGCGGACTCTTTGGAGGCTATCTCCCTCTTTATCGACTCAAAGCGCTCGTTCGAGTGGGCGAGGTTGACGCGTATCTCTGTCAGTATCCCCGAGAGGCGGTCCTTTTCGGAGGCGAGCGAGTGTATCTCTTCCGAGAGCGCGGCGATGGCCCGTTCCTTTTCTATGAGGGCCTGCTCGGCCGCCTCCCTTTCGGAGTTGATCGAGGTCTTTTTGGAGGCGATATCGCGTCCCTTTGTCTCAGCGTCCAGTATGTCGGCCTCCGCGGTGTCGCGGACTTTTGAGAGCCTTGCGTACTCGGCGTTCGAGCGCTTGAGCTCGTTTTCGGCGGTTACGCGCTCGATGTCGATTGCGTGTATGCGCTCCCGGCACTCGTCAAGGAGCGTCTTGGTGCTTGAGATCTCGGTCTCGATATTCTTGAGGGCCGCTTCGCATGAGGCAGAGTCGGCGGAGAGCCTTGCGGTCGCCTGTCTTAAGGACTTTATCTCGCCCCTCTTCTGGAGTATGCCGTCTGTCGACAGCGACGAGCCGCCGGTGATGACGCCCTGCGCGTCGATGACGTCGCCGTCGAGGGTGACTATGGCGCGGTAGAGGTCGTTCTGGTTCCAGAGCTCGAGGGCGGCCTGAAGGGAGTCGGCTACAAGAGTGTCTCCGAGGAGGTATCCGGCGACGGATTCGTACCCGTCTTTTATCCTGACCTCGCTTATAAGCTCGCGGACCCCGTTGAGGTCGGCGTTCCCCTGCGCAGGGACCGGCGAGGAGGAGCGGAGGTTCTGGACCGGCACGAAACTCCCCCTGCCTGAGCTCGTCGATTTAAGGAATTCTATGGCGTCGATGCCTTCCTTCTGGCTCTCGACGATTATGAACTGGAGCCTGTCGCCGAGGACCGCCTCGACGGCCTTTTCAAACCCCGGGTTCGTCTCGATGACGTCGGCGAGTAAGCCGCGGATGCCTGAAAGCGCCCCTTTCTTCATTATGGCCTTTGGGCCGCCCTTCAGCCCCTCGAAGTTCCTCTCCATCTCCTCGAGCGTGGCGAGCCGCGCCGCGGCTTTAGAGGACTCGTCCTTCCGCGCCTTGGCCTCGGATAGCTTTTTCGTCCTGTCGGCGTCGAGGGAGTCGAGCCGTTCCCTGATGGACTTGAGCTCGCCTTCCTTCGCTTCCTTGTCAACGGCCTTTCCCGCGAGCGTATCCTGAAGCGCCTTCAGGGGGGTCTCGAGCGAGGAGATGAGCCTTAGCGCCTCTTCCTTTTCGGAGGAGGCCCTCGCCGATCTCACCCTGAGGTTGTCTTCGTCCCTGAGGAGGTTCTGGGCCGCGTGCCTGAGGTCGTTAAGCCTTGTCGAGGTCTTGAGCGCCTCGGCCTTCACTGCCCTCTGGGCGTCTTCTTTTTCCTTTAATTGCGAGGCGACCGCGTCAAAAGAGGCGGAGGTCTCGGCGCGCCTCGCGGATTCCGACGCGATGGCTGAGGAGGCCGCCTCGAGGGCTTCGCCAAGGGAGGCGAGCTCTATTCCCGCGCGCTCGGAAGCGGATCTGAGCTCGTCTATTTCTTTGGCGAGCCTTTCCCTGTCCCTGTTGAGCTCCTCGATCCGCATCTTCGAGAGGGCGCTTTTGCGCTCCTCGTCCTGGATGAGCTTCTCAACGCCGAAGACCCGCTCGCGGATATTCCTGTAGACCGCCTCGACGGACTCGTATCCTGTCTTGAGCTCATCCATCAGGTTTTCTTTGGAGGCGATGGAAGCGGACAGCGAAATCTCCTCGTCCTTTATGGATTCGAGTCTCTTAAGGGCCCCATCGAGCTCGTCCTGGAGCTTCTTAAGCTCCAAAGAGGAGAGGAGGATGTCCACGCCGCGGAGCTCCTCGCGGAGCGCCTTGTACCTCTCGGCCTTCTTCGCCTGCCTGTTGAGCGAATTGAGCTGTCTTTTGACCTCGCTTATGATGTCGCTTACGCGCGTGAGGTTTTCTCTTGTAGCCTCGAGCCTCCGGAGGGCCGCCTCTTTCTTGTGCTTGAACTTGTTTATCCCGGCGGCCTCCTCGAATATGGCGCGCCTTTCCTCGGGCTTGGCGCTTATGAGCCAGCCGACCTGCCCCTGCTCGATAATGGAATACGCGCGCGTGGCGATGCCGGTGTCGGTAAAGAGGTCGACGATGTCGCGGAGCCTCGACTGGACCCTGTTTATGTAGTATTCGCTCTCCCCTGAGCGGTATAGGCGTCGGGATATTTCGATCTCGGTAAAGCTTGAGAACCTGCCGCCTGCCGCGGCGCCGCCTTCGTTGGAGAAGGTGAGGACGACCTCTGCCATGCCCAAGGGTTTCCGCGATTCAGACCCGTTGAAGATGATGTCTTCCATGTGCTTTCCGCGCAGGTGCCGCGCGTTCTGCTCGCCCAATACCCAGCGGATGGCGTCTACTATATTGGACTTGCCGCACCCGTTCGGCCCGATAATGCCTGAGGTGCCGAGCGGAAAGTTCAAGGTGACCTTGTCGACAAAAGACTTGAACCCGTGGATTGTAAGCTTCTTTATCTTCAACCTAAGCCCCTTAAGCCATGTTTGAATGTTGTTGATCGGTGATGAATCGTAGCAAAGTTTCACCTTTTTGTAAAGTAAAAAAATCCCTCAAAATACAACAGAAGGTATAAAAAAAACATTAAAACACCATATATGGGGGCACGATAAATTTTTGCCTCCTCTATCCCTGAAAAAGCCGGTTAACCCGAAATGGTATGACAAACTGCGGCGCCCGCTACCCGACGGAAGCCGGAACCCCATGTTTTTCCAATAAAAAAAAGAGTAAGGCAGGTCTGTCCTCCTGGCACGGCGGTTGCAAATCAAATAATCGGGTGTATATTTATATTAGAAGGAGGTGTTAGCGATGAAGTTCTTGAAAATCGTTGCCCTTGTGCCGATGATCGTCGCCCTTCTTTCAACGGGCGCTTTTGCCAAGGGATACGGTAAAAGCGGAGCGACCCCTTATGGGGGAGCTCAATCAGGTCAGTCGATGGTTACGCCTGGAGCGCGGTTGACCCCCGAGCAGATGCAATCGATGGGGAACATCGAGGTCTTCCAGGGCAGTCTCTCATCCCTGGACATGGAGACCAGCCAGCTCATGATCAAGACCCAGGTCCCGGGGCTTTTGGGCCCGCAGGAGCGGGACGTCCCGTTCAGGATAGACCGTGACACGACCATCAATATCTGCTTCCAGTCGATAAACAGGTGCGACAGTCACGCGATAGGCACAGTGGGCTTTGAGAAGCTCGCGCAGTTGAACGAGTTCGAGAGCCTCGCCTCTGTAGATAGGAACGTTATCATAGTAGGCGACCCTGAGACCAACAGGGTGGTACACGTTCAGGTCGAGTACGGGCTATAAGAGGCTCCAGACGGGTTGGGTCTTTCCAGGGTAAGACCTGAAGAGGCCCAATAACAGGAAAGCCCTTTCCAGTAATGGAAGGGGCTTTCCTGTTTA
>JACREV010000070.1 GCA_016218095.1 Deltaproteobacteria bacterium
AAAAGGACGAAAGAGAACAACGAGTCAGGGCTTAAACACCTCTTCAAGGAGGTCCGAGCCCTGGGTTGCGAGTGCGTCGAGACCGAGGCGAACTTCTTCCTCATAAAGGTCGGAGACGGCAAAAAGATATACGACGCGCTCCTTAAAAAGGGCGTGATAGTCAGGCCGATGGCGAGCTACAACCTCCCGGAGTACATCAGGGTCACGGTGGGGCTCCCTGAGGAGAACGAAAGGTTCTTGAAGACCTTCGCCGAAGCCGTAAGGTAAGGCAGAGAACCCAAAAATCATGAGGGGAGACTTTATGATAATAGTCTTGAAAAGGGACGCCACGCAGGAAGTCGTCGACCACGTCGTCGAGAAGATAAAATCCACGGGCCTCGCCGTCCACATATCGAAGGGCAAGGAGCGGACGATAATAGGCGCTATAGGGGACGAGACGCTCCTCGGGCAGATATCGTTGGAGGCCCTGCCCGGAGTTGAGAACGTGATGCCGATATTGAAGCCCTATAAGCTGGTCAGCCGGGAGTTCAGGAAGGAAGCTTCGGTCCTCAATATAGACGGCGTGCAGATAGGCGACACCGCCATCCAGGTCATAGCCGGGCCCTGCAGCGTCGAGGGCAGGGAACAGATGGTAGACTGCGCACAGAAGGTCAAGGCCGCCGGGGCCTCCATATTACGGGGCGGCGCGTTCAAGCCGAGGACTTCGCCTTACGACTTCCAGGGCCTCGGCGTGGAAGGTTTGAAGCTTCTGCGCGAGGCGAAGAAGGAGACGGGGCTCCCCATCATAAGCGAGCTCATGGACCCTCGCGACACCGAGGTAGTCTGCGAATACGTCGACATCGTCCAGATAGGCGCGAGAAACATGCAGAACTTCAGGCTCCTTACGGAGGTCGGAAAGGCGAAAAAGCCGGTGCTCTTGAAACGCGGCCTTTCCGCCACCATAAAAGAGTTCCTCATGTCAGCCGAGTACATCGCGGCGCAGGGGAACACACAGATAATACTCTGCGAGCGCGGCATACGCACGTTCGAGACCGCCACAAGGAACACGCTGGACTTGAGCGCCGTGCCTGTCTTGAAGGAAGAGACGCATCTGCCGGTATTCATCGACCCGAGCCACGCCGTGGGCCGCTGGAACCTCGTCCTGCCCCTTGCGAGGGCGGCTGTGGCCGTGGGCGCCGACGGGCTCATGATAGAGGTCCATCCCGACCCCGAGAACGCCCTCTGCGACGGCGCGCAGTCGCTGAAGCCGTCGAAGTTCGCCAGCCTCATGGAGGATGTGAGGAAGGTCGCGGTCGCCATAGGCAGGACATTGTAATATCCGCTTTGTCCCTTGAGGGCCCTTACAAGGCCCTCAAGGACTCTCTTCCAAAAAAAACAGCCCTTCCGGATAACGTCATGGCTTTTTACTTCAAAAAGATAACCGTAATCGGCGTCGGCCTCATAGGCGGGTCGCTCTCCATAATCCTTAAGCGAAAGGGGCTCGCTGGCTCCGTTACCGGCGTCGGCAGGGGCCTTGTCAATCTAGAGGCCGCAAAGAGGCTCGGCGTCGTAGACTCGTTCACACAGGACGTCGGCGAGGGCGTCAAGGACGCGGACTTCGTCCTTATAGCCACACCCGTTTTGAAGATCGGCGAGACGCTCCGGCGCGCCGCGCCTTTTTTGAAAAAGGGCGCGATCGTCACCGATGTAGGGTCCGTAAAAAAGACGGTAATAGACGAGTGCGAGCCGCTCATCCCTGACGGGGTGCATTTCGTGCCCGGCCACCCCATAGCAGGGACAGAGCACTCAGGGGTAGAGGCGGCCTTCCCGGACCTGTTCAAGGGGAGGAAATGCATACTCACCCCGACCGATAAGACCGACGCAGGGGCCCTTTCCATAGTCAAGGAGGTCTGGGAGGCGGCGGACTCCGAGGTCGTCGTCATGGACCCGGCAAGACACGACGCCATACTCGCGGCCGTAAGCCACCTGCCTCACATGATAGCCTACTCTCTTGTCAACACCGTCGGGGATATCGAAAAGTCGGGCGTCGACGCGCTCTCGTATTCGGCGGGGGGCTTCAGGGACTTCACGCGCATCGCGTCAAGCTCGCCCGAGATGTGGTCCGACATCTGCGCCATGAACAGGGACGCGATATTGAAGACCATAGACGACTTCGAGAAGAGGCTCACGAACCTCAAAAGGCTCATAGAGGCGAACGACATCGAAGGGCTTAAACACGACTTCGCGCTTGCCAAATCAATAAGGGACTCGCTCGTGAACAAGGCCGGAAAGCTCGCGGAGAACAAATGACGGTTGCAAAAAAGGACATATTCGGCGGCTCGCTCCTTGCCCGGCCGGGAAAGGGCCTCAAAGGCGAGCTCACCGTCCCCGGAGACAAGTCGATATCCCACAGGGCCGTGATGCTCGCTTCGATAGCGAGCGGAGTAACCGAAGTAACGGGCTTTCTCGAAGGCGAGGACAACCTATCCACCATCGGCGCGCTCAGGGCCATGGGCATTGTGATAGAGCACAAGAAGGACTCGGGCATCGTCGTTGTAAATGGCAAGGGGATGAGGGGGCTTACTGAGCCGGCGGACGTGATAGACGCGGGTAACTCCGGCACGACGACGAGGCTCATTACCGGACTCCTTTCCGCCCAGCCGTTTTTCTCGGTCATCACCGGGGACGCGTCTTTAAGAAAGAGGCCCATGAAGAGGGTGGTAGAGCCGCTGACGCTCATGGGCGCGTCCATCTCAGGGAGAAACAACGGCAACAACCTCCCGCTCGCCATAGCCGGGCAAAGGCTTAAGGGGATAACCTACAAGACCCCGGTCGCCTCGGCACAGCTCAAAAGCTCTCTCATGCTCGCGGGCATATACGCCGACGGCGCGACGATCATAGAGGAGCCGGAAAAGTCGAGGGACCACACCGAGCGGATGCTGAGGCTATTCGGGGCCGACGTTAAAATAGATAAAAATTCCGTAAGGGTCCAATCGACAAACGACCTAATAGGGTGTAAAATAAATGTACCCGGAGATATCTCCTCGGCCGCCTTTTTTATCGTCGGCGCGATGATAACGCCCGCTTCGGCCCTCCTCATAAGGGGCGTGGGCGTGAACCCGACGAGGACCGGCATAATAGACGTGCTCCGAAAGATGGGCGGCTCCGTAGAGCTGCAAAACGAGAGGGTAGCCTCTGGGGAGCCCGTGGCGGACCTCCTCGTCAAGACCTCATCTCTTAAGGGGACGGAAATAACGGGCACAGGGCTCCTCCCGGCCATAGACGAGTTCCCGATAATATGCATAGCCGCGGTCTTCGCCGAAGGGACTACGAAGATAACCGGCGCGAAAGAGTTGCGCGTAAAAGAGAGCGACAGGATAGCGGTCATGGCAGAGGCGCTCTCGAGGGTGGGAGTAAGGACCACCGAGCTTCCCGACGGCATCGTTATCGAAGGTGTCGGGAGCGCGGCGATAAAGGGCGGGGCTATAGAGAGCCACGGCGACCACAGGATAGCGATGTCCATGGCAATGGCGGCCTTGAGGTCTGACAATGGCGTGGAGATAGACGGCGCGGCTTCCGTCGATGTGTCTTTCCCCGGGTTTTTCGATCAACTTGATAGGGTCCGCGGCAGTTGAAAAGGAGGCGGCCTCTCATAGCGATAGACGGGCCGAGCGGGGTCGGAAAATCGACCGTCGCGATGGCGCTCGCCGATAAGCTCGGCTTCAGGTACATAAACACCGGCGCGATGTACAGGGCGCTTGCCCTTGCCGCCGACGAGGCAGGGGTAGACGTTGCCGATAACGATGCCCTGAAAAGATTCTGCGCCTCCGTGAAAATGGGGTTCGACTCAACTAAGGGCGCGCTCATCATAAACGGCAAGGATTTTTCAGCAGACGTAAAGACACAGAAGGCGGGCCGACTCGCCTCGGTCTTATCGGCAAACCCGTCAATAAGGGAGTTACTCGTCTCTTTCCAGAGGTCGCTGGGCAAAGACGGCTCCATCGTCATGGAGGGGAGGGACATCGGCACCGTGGTATTCCCGGACGCGGAGCTTAAGATCTTCCTCGACGCCTCCCACGAGGTGAGGGCAGAAAGACGCCACCTGGAGCTCAAGGGGGAGAGAGAGACCCGGGCGGACGTGAGCGCCGAGATAAAGGAGAGGGACAGGCGGGATACCGAGAGGAAGGAGTCGCCCTTGAAAATGGCCGAAGACGCCGTCCGCATAGATACGAGCGAGTTGGGGATAATCGATGTGGTTGAAAAGGCGCTCGATTGCGCAAGGAAGGCGGGGCTCGTCGATAAATGAAATTCCTTAAAGAGGTCTCGTAAGTTGGAGATATTCGTAGCAAAGTCGTCAGGTTTCTGCTTCGGCGTAAAGAGGGCTATAAACCTTGCCAATAAATGCGCGTCCGAGACCCGTGAGGAGATATATACCCTGGGGCCGATCATCCACAACCCTCAGGTCGTCAAAAAGCTCGAGGAATCCCGCGTCTATGCGAAAAAGGGCGTAGACGAGATAACATCCGGCACCATCATCATCAGGTCTCACGGCGCGAAGCTCGACGAGATAAAGGCGGCGAAGGAGAAGGGGCTCAATGTCGTTGACGCCACTTGCCCGTTCGTAAAGAAGGCGCAGGACCTCGTCTCTCTCTTGAGCTCCGAGGGCTACTCGGTCGTGGTCGTCGGCGAAAAGGACCACCCCGAGGTAAAGGGGCTCCTCAGCTACGGCTCAGAGGGGATAAGGGTCGCTGACTCCCCTGATGAGCTACAGGACCTTCCGAGGCAGAAAAAGATAGGCATCATCGCGCAGACGACGCTCCCGATGGAAAAGCTCGAGGCGGTTGTCTCCTTTTGTTTAAAAAAGGCCTCTGAATTAAAGGTTTTCAATACGATTTGTAACGCCACATCGATAAGGCAGAAGGAAAGCGGAGATCTCGCAAAGACCGTCGACTGCATGATAATAGTCGGCGGCAGGAACAGCGCGAACACAAGGAGGCTCGCCGAGATATGCTCGGAGATCCAGCCGAAGACACATCACATCGAAGTCGCGGAAGAACTCGACCCGGCGTGGTTCGCATGTGCCGGGAAAGTCGGCGTCACCTCCGGGGCCTCTACCCCGGACTGGGTCGTAGAAGAGGTGGTGCGCCGCATAGGGGCGCTGGCGATTAAATAATTTGCACTTTAGTTACAGTCTATGATATTGTTTTATCTCATAGAAAACGACAGGGGGAGGATTTGGAATTAATGATAGGGAGAGAAGATAAATCTTCAGGTGATGTCCCGAAGTCTGATTTCGAGGAGCTTTTCGAATCAGAGATAAAGGAACTGCAGGAAGGGGATATCATCAAGGGGAAGGTCGTTCAGTTAACGCAAGATTCCGTAATGGTCGATATCGGCTACAAGTCCGAGGGGCAGGTCCCCCTACGGGAGTTCCTTGACAAGGACGGGAACCCGACGGTCAAGGTAGGCGACGAGATATCGGTGCTCCTTGAAAGGCGCGAGGACGACCACGGCTACATAGTCCTTTCAAAGGCGAAGGCCGACCAGTTGCAGATCTGGGACGTGATCACGGAGTCCCACGACAAGGGCACGCCGATAGACGGCGTCATAACGCAGAGGATCAAGGGCGGCTTTTATGTTGACATAAAAGGGGTTACGGCGTTCCTGCCGGGCTCGCAGGTCGACCTTAAGCCCGTAAGGAACCCCGACAAGCTCATAGGCCAGAGGTACGCCTTCAGGGTCTTGAAGCACAACAGGCGCAAGAACAACGTCATCGTCTCCAGAAGGAGCCTTCTTGAGGATGAGCGCGAGGTGTTGAAGAAAACAACGCTCGAGACCCTCGCCGAGGGGGCCTTCATAGAGGGCATAGTCAAGAACATCACCGACTACGGCGCGTTCGTCGACCTCGGGGGCATAGACGGGCTTATTCACCTTACAGACCTCTCCTGGGGCAAGGTCACCCACCCGACCCAGGTATTGAAGATCGGCGACAAGGTCACGGTAAAGGTCCTGAAATACAACAAGGAAGACGGCAAGATCTCGCTCGGCCTCAAGCAGACCAAGGAAGACCCGTGGCTTACCGTAAAGGACAAATACCCGTCCGGCACGAAGGTATCCGGGACCGTCGTCAACATCACCGACTACGGCGCGTTCGTGGAGCTGGAGAGCGGCCTTGAGGGGCTTATCCACATCTCCGAGATGTCCTGGACAAAGCTCAAGCACCCGTCCCAGAAGGTGAAGATAGGCGACAGCATCGAGGTCATGGTGCTCGACGTCGACCCCGCCGCAAAGCGCATCTCGCTCGGCATGAAGCAGGTCGAGCCGAACCCGTGGATAGACGCCGAAAAGCGGTACCCGAAGGGCACACGCATAAAGGGCGCGGTCAAGAACATCACCGACTTCGGGGTATTTGTCGGCATCGAGGACGGCATAGACGGCCTCGTCCATGTCTCGGACCTTACCTGGAGGAAGATAAAGCACCCCTCCGAGGCCGTGAAAAAGGGTCAGGAGATAGAGGCGGTCGTTTTGAATATCGACAGCGCGAACAAGCGTTTCTCGCTCTCGACCAAGCTCCTCGAAAAGAACCCCTGGGAGGGGGTAGGGGAGAGGTACAAGCCCGGCATGACGATAGAGGGCAGGGTCACGAGCGTTGCCGACTTCGGCGCCTTTATCGAGCTCGAGCCCGGCCTTGAAGGCCTCGTCCACGTATCCGAGCTCTCGCGCGGCAAGAAAAAGGGCGCTGACATACAGGTCAACGATATCGTCGAGGTCGAGATATTGAACGTCGACCCCGAGGACAATAAAATCGGGCTCTCCATAAGGACCGTAAGAAAGGCAGAGGGCGCGTAAGCGCGCTATGGGTGAGAAGATAAAGACCCTGCTCGCGGCCGTCGGAGCCGTGTTCGTCGTAATCCTCGTCCTCTCGCTCGCGATAGCGGCCTTTACGGGCGGGTCGTTCAGCACCGCCGACAAGGTAGCCATCGTCGAGCTCGAGGGGATAATAACCGACCCGGCCGAGACCATCAGAAGATTCAAGGCCCTCGAGGAAAGAGACGATGTAAAGGCGATAGTGCTCCGCATCGACTCTCCGGGAGGGGCCGTAGGGCCGTCGCAGGAGATACACGGGGAGATAAAGAGGCTCAGGGAAAAGAAGAAGGTCGTCGCCTCGATGGGCACGATAGCGGCCTCAGGCGGCTATTACACGGCTGTCGCGGCGGACAGAATAGTCGCTAACCCAGGCACCATTACCGGCTCCATCGGCGTCATCGTAGAGTTCTTCAACGCCGAAGAGCTCTTGGGCAAGCTCGGGCTCAAAGGTTATGTCGTAAAGAGCGGCAAGTTCAAGGACGTCGGCTCGCCGCTTCGGAAGATGGAGGACGAGGAGAGAAAGCTCCTCCAGGCGGTCATCGACGACGTGAACGAACAGTTCATCGCGGCGGTCGCCGAAGGCCGGAACCTCAAGCCCGACGAGGTTAGGGCCATAGCCGACGGCAGGATCTTCACCGGGGCGCAGGCAAAGGAAAAGGGTCTTATAGACGAGCTCGGGGGGTTGTCGCGCGCGATAAAGGTCGGCGCCGAGCTCTCAGGGATAGAGGGGGAGCCGGAGATAATTTATCCGGAAAAGAGAGATCTCGGTTTTTTGGGCAGTATCCTCGGGAAGGCGTCCATAGATAATTTTACGGACCTCTTTTCGGGGTTGAGGATAATGTATCTGTTACCAAAACCTTAGTAGTGCAATTTGAAGGAGGCTTAAGGGGTATGACCAAGAGTGAGCTTATCGAGATCGTGGCCTCAAAGGTCGGCAACTTCTCAAGAAAGGACATCGAGGTGATCGTCGACACCCTTTTCGATTCCATGTCAAATAGCCTTTCGAAGGGTGACAAGGTCGAGATCCGCGGCTTCGGTTCCTTCAAGATCAAGGAACGCGAAGGGCGCCAGGGGAGAAACCCCAAGTCCGGCGAAAATATTTTCATACAGTCGAAGAGGGTCCCGTTCTTCAAGGCCGGGAAGGAAATACGGGAAAGGATAAACACCGAGGACAAGCAGTCCTGACATGAGGCAGATCTGGGCGCCCTGGCGGCTTGAGTACATACATTCAGAGAAGCCGGACGAATGCATTTTCTGCACGGCCGGCTCGAAAGACCCGAGACAGGCGCACGTACTCTTTGCGGGCTCAGTCTCGGTCGTGATGCTGAACAAGTACCCTTACAACGGCGGCCACCTCCTGATAGCCCCGATAAGGCACGTTTCCAGGCTCGAAGAGGTCACCCCCGAGGAATCGATAGACGCCTTCAGGTTGCTACGACACTCTACCGCCGCGCTTACCAGGGTCATGAAGCCCGACGGCTTCAACGTCGGTTTCAACCTCGGGAAGGCCGCCGGAGCCGGCATCGACGACCACCTCCACATGCACATCGTCCCGCGCTGGAACGGGGACT
>JACREV010000071.1 GCA_016218095.1 Deltaproteobacteria bacterium
AGGCCTTGAGAGGCTGGCTCGTCGAAAAAAACCGGGTCTGGCGGGCAAGAGGCCTTGGACTTGAAAAACGGCACAAAAAAGCCCTGCATAAACGAGAGTACGCCTAGAATAATGGTAACATTTCCGCGCCGGGGAGTCAACGCATATAAGGGGAGCGTGAAAAAGAGCGGGTGCGGGAACGGGGACGGTGTGCGCCTGCTTTAACTAGTATTCAGACCGCGGCCTTGCGCTTGTCCAGCCGCTCTCTGACCTCGGGCGGCAGATGTATGCCTTCGAGGTCGAGGTTTGAGAGTATGTCTGAGAGGCAATCGACCTTCTCCTCGACGGTGAGGCCCTTGTGGATGAGGATGCGCCTTTCTCCGCGGAGCATGAATATCCCGCCGGGGGTGGCGACCTCGCCTTTCCTAAGGTCCTCGTAACCGAGCTTTATGGAGAGCCTTTCGGCGGCCTCCTCAAGCAACTCTAAAAGGGCTTCGTCTTTCATACCCGGTTATTTTGCGTATTTGACAGGGCGGTGTCAAGAAGAAAGTCCTTGCGCCATGCCTTTGCCGGTCAGGAGGGGGCAGTTTAAGATCACGGGGCAAACCCAAGCGTGTCAACCCCTTTAGACAGAATAAAGGGGTTGACACGACCCAAGCATTCGATTATATTTCAGAGAGGACTGCCGGAAAATCTCAATGTTGAATCGGACTTTCCGCTGATCAATCCCAAAAGGGCCCCGAAAGGAGTGGTTTCTAATGGCCGAAAACATCATTAACGTTACAGACTCTACCTTCGACTCCATGGTGCTCAAATCCGAGGTGCCAGCCCTTGTGGACTTCTGGGCGAGCTGGTGCGCGCCCTGCCGTGCCATAGCCCCCATCGTGGAAGAGATGGCGACGGAATATACCGGAAGGATAAGGGTCGCCAAGATGAACGTCGACGACAACCCCGCTACCCCCGGCAGGTACGGCGTAAGGGGCATCCCGACGCTCATCCTGTTCAAGGACGGGAAGGTCATCGACCAGCTCGTCGGCGCGGTCCCCAAGAACCAGATAAAGGAGCTCATCGAGAAGGGGCTTTAGGCCCTCCTCGCCGCATCGAGCTTTTGAAAAATACAATGGACTACGGGGCGGCGAAAGCCGCCCTTTTTTTTGCCCGGACTCCGGCGGGCATTTCCACTTGTAAAAAGCGCGCTCTCCGGTTAAAATACGCAACTGGTTGATTTGAAAACACTTAAAGGCGGGTATGGTGAAGAAAAATCGCTGTAATCTCTTTGCGAGCGCCCTTGGCGCGGCATTGGTAATATTTATGGCCTTTGGGCTCTCCTCTTGCAAAGGCAAGGAAAAGGCGGTTGATTCCGTCCAGAAAACAGCGGTAGAGACAGCGATACCGTTCAAGCTGACTACATTCAGCGGGAAAAAGTTCAGCCTGGAAGCGATGAAAGGCAAGCCCGTCGTCGTCAACTTCTTCGCCTCGTGGTGCGGGCCGTGCAAGCTCGAGGCCCCGGCGCTGGAGCGCGCCTATAAGACCTTCAAGGGCGTGGGTGTCGAGTTCATCGGTGTAGCCGTCGACGACACCGAAGACGGGGCCAAGGGTTTCATAAAGGAGTTCAAGTTGACGTTTCCCGCAGGCAGGGACGCAAGCGGGGAGATAATGAAGTCATACAACCTCTACGGCGTGCCGAAGACATACATAATAAACAAGGACGGCGCCGTAAGCTACTCGCACTCGGGCGTGATAACCGAGGAGATACTCATGAAGGAGATAAGGAAGGCGATATAAAGCCTTTTGCATTCGAGCTTTGATGGAGGGGAAGTTTAGAAGAGATACTCCGCAGTCTTCCGTTTGGTGGTCCATTCCAGGCTATCTCAGTTTACTTGCTCCTTGAGATTGCTTCGGATAAAGCACCTCGCAATGACAGAATAAAAGAAAGACCCCAGAAAGGGGCGGGAGGTTTTTCCGCCCCTGTTCTTTTTTGCCGATCCTCACAACCCCTCCCTGTTGCGGTTACCGCCCCCGGCTGATAGAATAAGAAAAACTCTTCTTTAAGGGGCTTCGATGGAACTCAAGCTCTCGCCGGGGGCGATAACGGTACTCGAGAGGCGTTACCTCAACAAGGACGCCTCGGGTCGCGTTATCGAGACGCCGATAGAGATGTTCCGGAGGGTAGCCCGGAACGTCGCCGGCCCGGAGGCGCTCTACAAGGGGAACGCTTCCGTTTGGGAGGAAGAGTTCTTCCGCCTCATGTCAACGCTCGAGTTCCTCCCGAACTCGCCGACCCTCATGAACGCGGGGAGGCGTCTCCAGCAGTTGGCCGCCTGCTTCGTCCTGCCTGTCGAAGACTCCCTCGACTCCATCTTTGAATCCATCAAAAACACCGCGATAATACACCAGTCCGGCGGGGGCACCGGGTTTTCGTTCTCGCGCCTGCGCCCTTCAAACGACATCGTCGGCTCGACAGGCGGGGCGGCGAGCGGCCCAGTTTCCTTCATGCGCGTATTCAACGCCACGACCGAGGCGATAAAGCAGGGCGGCACGCGAAGAGGCGCTAACATGGGCATATTGCGGATCGACCATCCGGATATCATCTCCTTTATTACCGTAAAGGACGACCCAACGGAGTTCGTCAACTTCAACCTCTCCGTCGCCGTTACCGACGCCTTCATGGATGCGTTTGAAAGAGGTGCCGACTACCCGCTCATAAACCCGAGGACCGGGAAAGAGACCGGGCGCATGAAGGCAAGGGAGGTCTTTGAGAGGATAGTAGAATCCGCGTGGAAGAGCGGCGAGCCGGGGGTCGTATTCATAGACAGGGTGAACGCGGCGAACCCGACGCCCCAAATCGGAGCGTTCGAAGCGACTAACCCGTGCGGCGAGCAGCCGCTTTTATCATATGAGCCGTGCAACCTCGGCTCCATCGACCTCGGGAAGATGATCAAGGGGAAGGGGGTAGACTTTGACAAGTTAGGGCAGACGGTCGAAATTTCCGTCCGCTTCCTCGATGACGTCATAGACGCGAGCAGGTATCCCTCGCGCGAGATAGACGCGATGGCAAAGGGGAACAGGAAGATAGGGCTCGGGGTCATGGGGTTCGCCGATTTGCTCGCGAGACTCCGCATAAGGTACGGGAGCGAAGAGAGCCTCAAGGTCGCGCGCGACATCATGAAGTTTATAAGCGAGACAGGGTGGGAGACTTCACGTAGGCTCGCAAAAGAGAAGGGGCCCTTCCCGAACATCAAGGGGGCGGTATTCGACAGACCCGGCGCTCCGCCGGTGAGGAACGCGACGGTCACGACTGTAGCGCCGACCGGTACCTTGTCCATCATAGCCGGGTGCTCTTCAGGGATAGAGCCCTTCTATTCGCTATCATACACGAGGCAGGTATTGAACGGGGTCCGGATACCGGAGTTGAACCCGCTCGTCGAAGAGGTCGCGAGAGAAGAAGGTTTTTACAGTGAAGAGTTGATGGAGTTCGTAAAAAACGGAGGAGACCTGAAAGACAGGGCCGACGTGCCGGTCCATATAAAAGATATCTTCGTCACGGCCTACGACCTTCCCCCCGAAGTGCACATCAGGATGCAGGCCGCGTTCCAGGCCTTCACCGACAACGCGGTCTCGAAGACCATAAACCTCCCGCCAGGCGCAAGCCCGAACGACGTGAAAGAGGCGTACCTCCTCGCCTACAGGCTCGGGTGCAAGGGTGTGACCGTCTACAGGTCCGGGACTAGGGCGGAGCAGGTGCTTACCTGCAAGAGCCCTTTATATTGTTAAGGCTACTCTAAAAATTGTTATTTTTTCCGACTGCTCGGCGCAGGGCCAAAGTCTCGAACGGAACCTCTGGGGTAAATCAATCTTCAGTCGTTTGATATGAATTTGCCTGCCCGGCGAGGGCTGCTCGGCGCAGGGCCAAAGTTAGTTCTGCCTTAGGGTCTGACAATTCTTCAGCCGTTTGATACGGATTTGCCTGCCCGGCGAGGGCATGGACAAAGGGCCGGGAATCTGGTAAAAGAGGGGGGCCTTCAAAAAAAGAAAAAAGGACTACCCATGAAGATATCCCCCTCGATACTCTCCGCTGATTTTACCAGACTGAAAGAAGAGCTCAAGGCCCTGGAAGACGCCGGGGCCGATTACGTCCATGTGGATGTGATGGACGGCAGGTTCGTCCCTAA
>JACREV010000069.1 GCA_016218095.1 Deltaproteobacteria bacterium
GAGGCGGTCATCTCCCTCACCTTCGGCGCGCCGGAGAGCCCCTTTGTAGCCTCGGTCTCCGCCGTGACCGTTATCTTCACGTCCCTCACCTGAGAGGCGTCGGCGGGCGCGGCCTCGACTGACCCGCTATCCAATACATAGCTCAACTGAAAATCGCTTATGTTGCTTGCCGCTATCGACCCATCGTCGGCGGACCCGTTGACTATCCGCATGAGACAGTTCCCCGCCGGGCAAGAGACGTCCGGGGCGCAACCCGCAACGGGGCCGAGGCAGTACCTTATCGTGTTAGGGTAGGTGTCCGGGGCAGACGAACCGGTCTTGACCATAAGAAAGCCCTTCTTGAAGTCCGTGGCCCCGGCGCTGGCGAGCGGGGTGACCGTGACGGACGGGACGGATGAGTCTATCGCCGAGATTACAAAAGAAGTCGCCGCCGGCTGGGATTTGTCCCCCGGGTTTATGACCCTGACGGCGTCGCCTGCGCTCAGAAAGGAGGCCTCGTCAGCCGAGGCTACCGTAAACGCGATCGCCGAGCCGGAGGAGACGCTGACGGTCGAGTCCGCGTTTATGCGGACAGCCGTCCCTGAGGCGGCGCCCGTATTCAGGACAACGACATCCGAGCCGTTTGCGCCGGCGTTGTTCTGGATGAGGGCGACGGGGTTCTCACCGCCTGTAAGCGCGAAGCCGGCCATCCGGAGGTCCCTCGTTATGCTTTCCACCGCCAGCCTCTGGTTCTGCTGTACGTCGACGACGTCGGCTTCAATATGCGTCACCTTGTGCTGGGTGTTGTAGAGCGAGAATATCCCGGCGGTGAGGACGCCGAGTATCGCCATGGCTATCACAAGCTCGACTATCGTAAAGCCCCGGTCGTCCCTCATGGCCCTTTCCATGTCTACACCGTACCCTTGAACGCGGTGAAGCTTACGGTGCGCGCGCCGCTTGATACCGTTACGTCGACCCTCGAGACCCCTGCAACAGGGTTGTTGACCGATACGGAATAGGTAGCCGAATAGGTCCTGCCGCTCACTTTTTTTGTAGTCGCCGAGGTATCAGGGTCGAGGTCGTAGGCCGCGCCGGTAACGCTCGAATTGAATACGGCGTCGTTTGAGTCCCTCGACGTTATCTCTTCGACGACAGAGGAGCCGAGCGCCCCTTCGACGGTTATCATCTGCGCGAGCCTGTCGGTGCCGATCCCCGTCGATAGCATGGTAGCCGTGCCGAGGAGCCCGAAGGAGAGGATGAACATCGCTATCAGCAATTCGAGTAGTGTAAAACCGTCTTCTTTTTTCATGGTCGGTTTCATATCCATTGTTTTATCTCCCAAGTATGAGCAAAAAACGTGCCTAAGGTCACACTGCCATGTAACACATTGATTAATATAATATTTTATTTTTCCCTCAGGCTAAGCGCGGAAGTCCGGATGAAAAGGTGTGCGGTTTTGGCCTATTGGATAGCTCAAGCTAAAGGCCAAAAAGACGATTTATCGTTGAAAAACAGCGGATTTACGCTTCAAGGAGTTGTACGGTCAGGGGGTGTGCGTTTCCGGCAGATGTTCAGGAAATGGAGTACTTCTCGAGTTTTCTTAAAAGGGCCCTTCTGCTTATTCCAAGCACCCTCGCGGCCTCGGACCTGTTCCCGGCTGAGGCGGCAAGTGTTGAAAGTATATGCCTTTTTACGACTTCTTCGAGGGTCCCGGACGAATGGACCTCCGGGGCCGGGACCGAAGGGCCGCTCGCCGTGACCGTTGCCGGGAGGTGCTCGGCCTTGAGGTACGGCTCGCTCGCGAGTATCGCGGCGTACTCTATCGCGTTCTCGAGCTCCCTGACGTTCCCCGGCCAGTCATATGAAAGGAGAGCCTTCTGGGCGGGCCTCGATATGCCGTCGACCCTTTTCCCTGTCTTGGATGAGAACCTCTCCAGGATGTGCCTGCTCAAAAGCTGTATGTCGTCCTTGCGCTCCCGGAGCGGCGGGACGTTCATGGTAAGAGGCGTCAGCCTGTAGAAGAGGTCCTCCCTGAACCGCCCCTCCCTCACCTCGTTTGCGAGGTCCCTGTTCGTCGCGGCTATGACCCGGCAGGAGGCCTTAAGTGTCTTGGGGCCGCCGACCTTCCTGAACTCGCCGTTCTGGAGGACCCGGAGGAGGTGCGGCTGGAAAGATAGGGGCATGTCCCCTATCTCATCAAGGAAGAGGACCCCTGAGCCGGCGGCCTCGAACATCCCCTTTTTGTCGGCGTCCGCGCCGGTGAAAGCGCCCTTTACATGGCCGAAGAGCTCGGATTCTATCAGTGTCTCGACCATGCCGCCGCAGTTGCACGCTACGAACGGTTCTTTCGCGGCAGGGCTTATGGCATGGAGGGCCCGCGCCATCGCCTCCTTCCCTGTGCCTGTCTCGCCCGTTATGGTGACGGTCTTGAAGTAGGGGGCGATCTTCCGGAGGAAGCGGAAGGCGTCGAGCATCTGCGGGTTTTTCGCGACGACACCCGCGAAGGTGTACTTCTCGACGAGTATCTTTTCTATCTCGTCCGTCTCGTTACGTATGGCGGCCTGAGCTGCGACCTCTTCGAGGCTGAGGGCGAACCTCTCCTTGTCGAGCGGGAGGCCGAAGCAGGCTGAAGCGCCCCTCTTTATCGTATCGAGGGCCTCTGACTCTGATACCCCTATAAGGAAGATCTCGACCCTCGGGTCGACTGCGGCCATATACTGGACGTACTGGACCATCTCGCGCCCGCTCTTGGCGATGACGAGGTCGTACCCGCCCTCGATGAGCTTTATGAGGGCGTTCTCGCCTTCCTTGACGGCGTCGACGTTATGATTGTCGAGGAGCCCCGAGAGTTCCTCTTCAAGCCCCTGGGGAAGGAGCATGATCTTGAGGCTGTATGGGCCAGTCAACGGCATATGCGGTAATCATAGTTATTTATGGGGGAATATTCAACTAATTTGAAAGGATGGGGTGGGAGATATGAAACTGGTTAGAATTTACGGCTTCACGCTTATTTCAAATCGATACCAGCGGAGTCGATCCAACCGGCATCTACTCTATATGGAACATGCGTGCGAAGCAGGCTACAGGGATCGTCAATGACTACAAAATACCATAACTTCGAATCATCATCTTGTTGCCTTCCTATGATGTTGCCTCCGCAACCCGGGAGGTACTTTGTCAAAACATTACCGAAGACGGCAACCCCATTACGTCCGCTCGCATTTTCGTTATATTTGTCATCTATCTCAGGCGAACTCCTCAAGACCAATTCCCTTTTATTTGATACAAACGGCGCGGGTTTCTCGCTTTTGGCAGGCAACCATGTTGTTTTTATACGCTGATATTCTGTTTTCTGGGGGCATCAATAGTCCCTAAGTGATATCTGTCTATCTCATCCGCACAACAACCTTCCTCCACTGAGCTTAATTGTACCGGCGTCCCCTCTTTTATCCGAAGGGCCAGGATGTTATCAAAGACATGTTGTTCCTTTATTACAAAGCCGTCCCTGTCGCCGAACCAGATGAGGGTGGAATTGCCTTCGGCGCAGTATGCATGCCCCGCATAGATCACATCAAGCCGTCCGTCGGCGTCGACATCATGCAAGTAAAAAGAATCTGCGTAGAGCTGATTTGAAAACATCTCCCTACCTAAAAAGAAACAATCCGTACTGTCTCGCTCCTTCCCTATCTTGCTCCATGAAAATGCCTTTCTGAGTTGCGCTTCATTTTTTTCAAGATACGCCCTATCTGCCTTGCGCATCTTGTTTACAGGCGTCCATGAGAGGGTATCGGGAATAATATCGACGATGTAGCCGTGTAATCATGCTCCGCCACCTCCGCGCGAGTAGCGCTACAGAGCGGAGGGAGGAATAGAAGGCAGAGCAGTATTATGAATATTCTTGTCATCACGGCCTCTTTTGAGTGTTCAGGTCCGGCATCTGTACCCTTACCAATGTTGCCCGATATGTTCGTGTGGTAAGACGGCTATTAAGTCTGCCGACCTCCTGCGTTACTTCGCGGCATGCATCTCCTCTTCCACCTTCTCTGCCAGAAAAATCTTCAGCAAGGACTGATAAGGGACGTCACGCTTGCTGGCCAGGGCCTTCAGGTGTTCGATGAGGGACTCCGGCAACCTTATGGATATGGTCCTGGTGGAGGGCTTAAGGTTGGGGAATACCGCCTTCCTGCCCTTGGAGTAATCGATGTAACCGGTCGAGTCGTGCTTCGCCCAGAACTCCCTCTCTTCTTCCTCGCTCTTGAATTTGGGGATCCTATTCCGTTTCTTCATAGACCTTCCTCTCTTTCTTGCCCATATCCCTCGCGGATATTATCCTTATCCTGTTTTTCCTTATCGTGAAGACCAGGAAAAGCGGACGTCCGCTGTCCGTTTTTCCCAAAACATAATAACGCACTTCGGTGACCGAATGCGCGGTATCGTTTCTTACAAGCAGCGGCGAGTTGAAAAAGACCTCTTCACACTCGAGATGGCTGACGTTATGCCTTTCCCAATTCTTAAGGAAGTTACCCTTATCCCAATCAAAGCCTTCTATGTCAGAAAAGATGTCTTCTTGATATTTCATAAATGTATATACTCAATATATACAAAAAGGCCGCGTCCGTCAATACCTCCAAGCATTACCCGGCAAGGGAAGCGGGCTGCCCATTTGACAGCTTTTTCCTATTGTGTAATCATATCCTTAACCCACGGCAACGCGTCCCATTCTACCGCGATAATTCATCCTTACCCCATTGGCGGGCCTTTTAGATGGAACAATTCGACATACAAAAAATAAGCTCAGCCGACATAGACCACGCCGTCGAGATAGGGGAAAAGGTCTGGTGGGTGGGGCGATACATGCCCGACGACCTCTTCCAGTGCAACGCGTACCTTATTGAGCACGGCGACCAGTCGGTCCTCATAGACCCCGGCGGGCACCTCACCTTTGAACACGTCCGGAGGAAGGTCGAAGAGGTCGTCCCATTCTCGAGCATCCGCTACTTCATCTGCCACCATCAGGACCCCGACATTACCGCCTCGTTAAAAATAATAGAGAAGATCCCCGGCCTGCGACCCGACGCGGTCGTCGTCACGCACTGGAGGGCGCGGGAGCTCATAAAGCATTACGCGATCAAGCTGCCTTTCCGGGAGGTCGAGGAGCACCACTGGCAACTCGACATGGGCGGGCGACTCCTGCTCTTTGTATTTACCCCGTACCTCCACTTCCCAGGGGCGTTCTGCACCTTCGATGTTACGACCGGGATACTTTTTTCAAGCGACATCTTCGGCGGCATGACCCATGAATGGAGCCTTGTAGCGCGGGACGAGTCGTACTTCGAGGACATCCGCCCCTTCCACGAGCACTACATGCCGAGCCGGGAGATACTCTCGCACAGCCTGATGAAGATAGAGGAGTTGCCGCTGAAACTCATAGCCCCTCAACACGGCTCCATACTCCACGGCGGCCTTATAAGCTTCATCATCGGGAAGTTGAAACAACTGGACTGCGGCATATTCGCGCTCGCCGGGGATAATACGGATATCCGCCGCCTTTCGTTCCTGAATAAGACCTTGAAGGACATCACCAACACGGTCATCATCTACCGGGACTTCCGCGACATCGCGAACGCGCTTCTGGAGATACTCCGGAGGACGCTCCCGGCCACATCTATCGAGTTCCACACCAAGACCCTCGAAGGGGAGCCGCTTTACCTTGCGCCCGAAACACGTTACAGGAGCGTCGTTGAAAGCCTCCCCGAGGAACTCTCCGGCGTACTCGGGGCCGACAGGGCCGCCTGGTACGCCGGTAATGCGGCAAGCTACAAAAAAATGTCCCTGCAGGCGAGGCCCGTACAGGTCAGGGGGGACATCAGGGAGTGGTGCCTCCTCATACCGCTCTTTCCGCTCGAGGGCGGCAGGGCGGAGGCGGCCGCCGTAATACGCCTCGCCCACGATATAAAGATGACCGAAGATGTAGACCGGTTGCTCGGACAGATGAGCGGCACTTTCGCAATCGCGGTCGAGCGCGAGACCTTCTACCATATGCTCGACTTCGAGAGGTGCAAGTTCTACGAGCAGTCGATAAGGGACTCGTTGACCGGGCTTTACAGCCGCTTCTACATGGAAGAGACGCTTAAAAGGCTCATGCACGCCCAGGACCGGAATGAAAAGTACGGCATCTCCATGTCGATGTTCGACCTCGACCACTTCAAGCGGATAAACGATACCCACGGCCACGCCGCAGGCGACGAGGTCATAAAGAAGGTGGCCGCGACCATCACGGGCTCGATAAGGGCGAGCGACATAGCGGTCCGCTACGGCGGCGAGGAGTTCGCGGTATTCCTTATGGGGAATTCGGCTGAGGAGTGCGTAACGGTGGCTGAGAAGATCAGGAACAAGGTCAAGGAGATAGCGCTGGACGGCCCGATGTCCGGCAAGACCCTTTCCGTCAGCGCAGGGGTGGCCATGCGGCGCCGGAACGAATCTTTGGCCGATTTCCTCCGGAGGGCGGACAAGGCCCTGTACCACGCAAAGGCGTCCGGGCGCGACAGGGTCGTCATGCTCGAAGACTGAGGGGGGCCGCCCTCAAAAAACTGGAATGCAAAAAGGGTTACGGAGGTCCGTAACCCTTTCTATTTTTAGACGGACGACAAAAACTCTGAGGCGCTCCGCGACGACCCTCAGCTTCTCTTTGCAAGAGATAAACCGTCACACCGCCATTCTCGCGCGCTTCATCTCAAATTCTTCCCAAGTCTCTGCGACCTTGCCCTTAAGATCGAACTTGATGTCGTTTACCCTGAGCCTGTACCCCATGGGTCCGATGACGGCCATGACTATCATGGAGAGCGGACAGCTTATGAACGCCGACCCGGTCTCCCTGTAAAGGCGGGAGAAGGCCTCTATGCCCACGAGATTTACCCATTTGCAGTACATCCCTTTCTCGGTAGTCGGGTCTATTACGACGTCTTCGACAAACCCCTCCTCGACAAAGGCGTTGATTATATTGGCTACCGTGTCCTCGACCGTATCGCTTTGCCTGAACTCCATCCCGAACTCTTTCAGGTACGAGATGAGGTTGCTGCCTATATCGCGCGAGATATTTTCCATCTCAGATGGCAGGCATTTCGAGAGCATGACGCCGTAGCTGTATATCATCGCGTTCAAAAGGACCTTTTCAAAATCTTTCATTTTTCATACCTCCACTTTAATTTTAACATGAATGCAGAATTCCTTAAAAGGCCATGGAATCAAGGGCGTAGGGCAAAAGCCCTAAGGACATTTGCGCATTAAAAAAATTAAAGTTTTTATTAAATAAGGCCGAAAAACTGCTTATCGCCGTGAAAAGAACAAAGGAGGCCCATTTTGAAGATCTCTTGCCCTGAGTGCCGTCACGGGAGCGACATCGACCCGAAGAAGGTCCCGACCCGGACGGTCACCGCGAAGTGCCCCAAATGCGGCCACAGGTTCCCTTTCAGCGTCGACCCTGCCCCGCCTGAAGCACAGCCGAAGGACGAAGCGGCAAAACCCGCGGAGCCCAGGGTCGTCCCGTTCATCCGGCCCAAAGGCGGACAGGAGGCCAAACCTTCCCGCAACATCTCGTTCCATGGAGAAGGTCTCTCCCTTCTCAGGCTCTATCTCGTGAGCAACCTCCTTACGGTCTTGACGCTCGGGGTCTATTACTTCTGGGGAAAGGCGAAGATACGGAGATACATCTACAGCTCCACCGAGTTCATGGGCGAGAGGTTCAGCTACAGCGGCACAGGCAAGGAGCTCTTTACGGGGTGGCTCCGGGCCACGGCTGTAATGGCGGTTGCCTTCGGCGTACCCAAGGCGCTTTCGTCCTTTGTCCACCCCGGCTTCGGGGTACTCGTGGTCCCGGTCATGTTCATGATAGTCCCCGTGGCGCTCGTAGGGGCATGGCGCTACAGGTTATCCCGCACCGACTGGCACGGGGCGAGGTTCTCATTCTCGGGCACGGTAAAGGAGTATCTGAAGATCCACGTAAAAGGCTCGCTCCTTACGCTCATCACCCTCGGCTTTTACAGCCCCTACTTCCACGTCCAGAAGGAGCGGTTCTGGCGGACCAACACCTGTTACGGAACGGCCCGCTTCGATTATACGGGCAAGGGAGAGGACTTGAAAAAGGACTTCCTCAAGGCCTTTTTGCTCTTCATCCCCACCTTCGGCCTTTACTGGTTCTGGTACAAGGCCGCTGTGACCCGTTACGATTGGGAGCATACCACCCAGGGGGGCTTGAGCTTCAAGTTCTCCGCGACAGGCAGGCAGTTCCTCACGTTCAGCATCGGGAACCTCCTCCTTTTGGCGCTCTCCCTCGGGTTCGCATACCCGTGGGTCATTACCCGCTCCATCAGGTTCACATCGGAGCACCTCACGGTCGAGGGCGACATCGAGTTCAATAAAGTCGGCCAGACCGCGCAACACGGCAGGGCCGTGGGCGAGGGGCTCGCGGGCATGCTCGACATAGATATGGCGCTCTAAGGCGAAAGATGAAGTCCTTCTGGAAGGCCTTTTACTACGACGGCAGGACCGCGGAGAGGCACGAGGTGGAGATTTCGCTCTCGCCGGAGGCCCTGTGTGTAAAAAAGGATGGCAAGGAGGCCCTCTGGAGGCTTGACGAGGTCGATCAGACACAGGGCTTCAACAAGGGAGAGCCCGTAAGGCTTGAAAAAGGCGGCGAGGCCCTCATCATAAACGACGCGGAGTTCGTCGTTTCACTCTATTCGATGGCCCCTGCACACGCCGCGAGGTTCAAAAGGCCCGACAGGATGGGCAGGGGCGTTCTCCTCATATCGCTCTCCGCCTTCCTCACCATCGCCATAGGTCTCGGCGTTTATTTTTGGGCGATACCGGCGATGGTGAGAGTTGCCACCGCGAACATCCCGCCATCCGTAGAGGACAGGCTCGGAAGGTCTTACGTATCCGGTCTTACCGGCATGGTCCCCCAATGCACATCGCCCGAGATCATCGATTCCACGGACAGGATATTAAAAAAGCTCGAGTCCGCGGTTCCCGGCCACCCATATGACTTCAAGCTCTACGTGCTCAAGAATGAGACGGTCAACGCCTTCGCCGCGCCCGGCGGCCATATCGTGCTATTATCCGGGCTTATAGAGGCGACGGAGAGCCCGGAGGAGCTCGCCGGGGTCATGGCCCACGAGATGCAGCACGTATTGAAGAAGCACTCGACGCAGGCGATATTCAAGGACCTCTCGACCGGGGTGCTCTTCTCGTTCGCCTTCGGAGACCTTCAGGGCCTATCCGGCGCGGTGCGGACGATGGAAGGGTTGCGTTACGGGAGAAATCTCGAAGAAGAGGCGGATAAGAAGGGGATGGAGCTTCTTGTAAGGGCGGGTATCGACCCCGAGGGGATGGTCGGGTTCTTCGAATACCTCTGGGAATGCGAGTGCAAGAAGGAAAAAAAAGACAAAAAGGCGAGCGTCCTTGAGTACCTCTCGACCCATCCCGCCACGGAGAACAGGGTCGAATATCTTAAAAAGAACCTTGGGTCAGTCTCACCCCGGAATTACGAGCCCCTGCTACCAGGAGTCGACTGGGAGAGGGTCAAGAACTCGTGCTCGGGCGGGCCGCCCGGCGGCAAGGAAAAGCAGGACGAAGAAGCTCAGAAGACAGACGAAGTGGATACTTAGGCGGAAAGACCTACTTCATTATAACTGCTATCAAGCCTGTGATTGCTCCAATTATTCCAATGATTATGCCTGCCCAATGTGAGGCAATTTCCAACCTAACTTTTTGCTCTTGCCTTATCAATTGCCTTACCTTAGCAATACCTTTCGTTGTCAGAAACCATCTACCTGTATAATTGCTTGATTCCCACAAATCATCTTTATCGGTGATAGGTGGGGTAGGAATGGACATTCTTTCTGCCTTATTTATTAGAAATCGTCCGTTCAAATAAGAAATCTCATCATCTATCCTTGAAAACTCAAAACGTTCAGCTGCCCATTCTTGCTCTCCTGCCGCTCTCCCACCTTTCCTTTCAGCTTCGTTAACTAACTTAGATACGCGCTTATCTTCCTTGTCTCTCTCACGAGTTAACTTATATAGAGAAATTCTATAAGATAATATATTCATTGCGAATAGCCTGCCCTAAGTCATGTAGGGTGGGCTCCGCCCACCAATTCTTTTTGTTATACCATACTTACCACATTACTATGCCTCTGCAACAAAAAAGCCAGTACCCCTTATCTTCAAGCGTATACACCTTATATCCCCCTATTTAGCATTAGAATTGAATTCTGTTCGATATATCCAGGTCGATGAACTGTCCGATTCTTTTTCATGCGAATTCCCCACGGCTATAAACGCGCCGTCTCCTGCAGGGATCGCCTGATGAATATGCGCATTCTTAACCGGCAGGAATTTTTTTATTGATTTAATTTTGCCGGACGATGAAAGGGTCGCCGCCCATATCCTTTCCTGCTCATTTTCGCATGTTTGCCCAACCGCGACGATTTCATCCCTATCCGCCGTCCAAAGGCCTTTGATGCCGCAAATCCCGGGAATATTTATCTTGCTTCTCCACTTCAAATCTCCATTATTTGCAAGCTTGCTTAGCCAAACAGAACCTCCGAGCGGCTGGACAAGAATAGCGTTCCTTTGCGTAGAGTGCCTGTCTTCATTTATTTCCTTAATATCTAAATACTCTACCCCGTTGCCTGTAATTATGCTGCCGTCCTTTAATTCTGCGAGTACACGGCTTGAGGACGTAGATGCAAACTTTTTATCAATGTTAGAGTCAAATTTTCTTTCCCACAAAACATTTCCGCGAGCGGAAATGTAAGCAAGCCAAGTGTTAAAGGAATTATTGTTACGGTCGATCAAATCACCCTCAATAACAATCCCGCCATCTCGTAAAGGAATAATAACATCAGGCCAAACGCTATGTTCCCTTTCAACGTCGATACGCCTTTCCCAGACGACTCCGCCTTTCGCATCGAGCATCCAGACGATGGGGGTATCGCTGATCCCGTATCTGAGAAAACCGGCTATTATTATCTTGTCTCCTACGGCCTTCGCATCCGTCGCAAGGATGGAAGGCATGACCTCTATTTCAACGTCCTCGTATTCGAGTCTTTCTTTCAACCTCAGCTTCTTTTCCCACTCCACGGACCCGTCTTCAGCCAACTTTACGACCCATCCTGACGCTGAGGCGAATGTCCCGGCCTGCCACTGGGGTTTGTATGAGATATCCGTAGCCCCCGCAAGGACGGCCCTGTCTCCCATGGCTGCCGCCTTGACAAAATTATAATAATTGTAGCTCTCGCCGATTGTTTTTTCCCACAGCTTATCGCCGCTTTTATCAATCTTTAAGGCCCAGCCGAGGCAACACTGACCGTCCTTGTCACTGGCGCTCCCCGCGACAATATACCCGTCTCTGGTCTCGGCGATACTGCTTCCAGAGGCATGGGTTCCTATTATTTTATAATATTCATCC